>QYPU01000059.1 GCA_007280145.1 Dehalococcoidia bacterium
CATAATTGCCATCAAAAATGACAAAGGTGAGGACTTCCACCACAAATTTAGGAGCGTCGACGTTTTATTACTTGACGACATCCAATTCCTGAGCGGCAAAGCACAAACTCAGGAATGCCTCTTCCATACTTTTAACGATTTGTATGACAATAGCTGTCAAATTGTGGTCTCAAGCGACCTCCCGCCAAAAGCTATACCTTCGTTCACGAAAAAGCTGAAGTCTCGCCTTGAATGGGGGCTTGTCGCCAATATACAGCCCCCAGATTTAGAGGTATGCCTAACTATCCTGAATACTAAGGCGAAGCGGCTGAAGATGCCCATTTCACCAGAAGTATTGCAGTTTTTAGCAACGCAGTTCCAGCACAACGTCCGTGAGTTAGAAGGCGCCTTAAACAGAGTAATCACCTACGCAAGACTAAGCAGCGCGAAGTTAGACATACACCTAGCCACACAGGCACTGGCAGATATAGTGGCAAAGGACGACCAGCAAGAAGCTATCCTTACACCAACGCTAATAATAGACACCGTAGCTAACCATTACGCCGTAACCTCTGAAGCATTAATAGGCAAACGGAGAGATAAGAAAACTGCTTTAGCTCGCCAGGTTACCATGTATTTGCTGCGTGAGCAAAACCATTGCGGCTTGGCTGAAATCGGCAAAATACTGGGCAGCAGAGACCATACAACTATACTCCATGGACATCAAAAGATAGCTACTGAAATAAATATCAACCCCGAGCTCAGTGAGTCAATCGAAGAAATCCGCCGACAGCTACTAAGAGGCAGAAGAAAAACTTCAACTTTCCTTAACACTTGTGGAAGAGCAGCATGAAATTGTGGATAATTCCACTGCTTTATCAACAACTTCTCTAGATTAAGATACCAACCTTATTCTATCTACAGCGCTAGCTCCATCCACATAAGAACTCACCTTAGTATTGTTAATATTAAATAACCTTCTTATAATAGTACACTATAGATATATAACTAAACGGAGTATGATAAGTGGATAAGGTTGAAATTATAGCCTGGGGTGGGAACGGAGGTGATGGAGTAGTTAGCTTCCGGCGGGAGAAGTTTGTCCCGTTCGGAGGTCCTGATGGTGGAGATGGTGGTGCTGGGGGCAATATATATATTGCTGCTGACAGGAGTGTTACTACCCTAAGGCAGTTCAGGCGTAAGAAGCATTTTAAGGCTGTGTCTGGGAGGAGTGGAAGTAAACAAAAGAGGCATGGTGCAAAAGGTGATGACCTTCTAATTGTAGTGCCTTTAGGTACTATGATATTTCTTAAGGAAGAGGAACAAGAGGTGCTACTGGCTGATTTAAGTCAACAGGGTCAGAAAGTTTTGGTGGCTAAGGGGGGCACTGGTGGGTTAGGTAACGTCCATTTTGCTACAGCAAGGAACCAGGCTCCTAGAGTAGCAACTAAGGGTGAGCCGGGAGAGGAGCTCTGTCTTATCCTTGACCTTAAACTTATTGCCGATGTTGGTATTATTGGATACCCTAATGTTGGCAAGTCCACCTTGTTAGCAGCCGTGTCTAAAGCTAAGCCGAAGATAGCTGATTATCCTTTTACCACCCGTGAGCCGGCCCTGGGTGTAGTTGAGACGGGGATGAAGACGTTTGTTGTAGCGGAAATCCCCGGGCTTATAGATGATGCTCACCTTGGCAGAGGGCTGGGGCATGATTTTTTGAGGCATGCTGAAAGAACCAAAGTCTTGCTTCATCTGTTGGATGGTAGTTCCCCAACTCTTATCGATGATATGAACAATCTGAACAGAGAGTTAACTTTATTTAAGCCGTCGTTGGCTCAGAAGCCCCAGCTTGTGGCGGTGAACAAAATAGACTTGCCTCAGGTTCAATCTCGGCTGCCGGATGTGAAGCAGCTGTTTAGTTCTCTTGGAGTGGCGGTTTTCTTCGTGTCGGCGGTTACTAAACGGGGTGTGCCTGAGCTCCTGTCTGCAATAGTTGAGGTGGTGGACAGAGCTAGCAGGGAGCAGGCTGAATTAGAGATGCCGGTAGTCGTTTTTCGACCTAAGCCTAGAATTAAGCGACGTTGAAATGGATATAGGTATATTAGGTGGCACCTTCGACCCTGTTCATGTGGGGCATCTCAGAATAGCTGAGGAAGCTAGAGTGAGGCTTGAGCTTAGCCGGGTTCTCTTTGTTCCTGCTGGACAGCCATGGCTTAAAGCAGACGAAGCTGTTGCCTCGCCAATCCACCGTGTGGAGATGGTAAGGTGGGCTATCGCCGGCAGCCCTTATTTTGAGCTTTCGACTGTTGAGGTTGACCGCCCCGGGCCTTCTTATGCCGTGGACACAGTAGCTATTTTGCAGCAACAACTAGGTGCCGAAGCGAGTTTTTTCTTCTTATTAGGCTGGGATAGTCTGGCTGAGCTTCCCCGCTGGAAGGAGCCAGACAAGCTGGTGCAAATGTGCCGGCTAGTGGCTGTTCCCAGACCGGACTTTAGTCCACCAAACTTAGAGGCTTTAGAATCATCTATTCCCGGGGTAACTCAGAGTGTGGTATTGCTTGATATGCCACTGGTTGATGTCAGCTCTTCAGACATTCGAAAGCGAGTAGCTAAAGGGCTGTCTATTCAGGGTCTGGTGCCTGATGATGTGGAGGAGTATATAAAAGAGCAGCAATTATACCGACAAGGAGAATGACATAGAAGCGATGGTGGGGTGACTCCTTGTTCTGCACCGACTAGAGGTCGAGGGGAAAGCCAGTCAGGGCATTCCTTGAACTCTGAATGACGTGTGGCAGGCTAAATATCCAGGTTCCTCACGCTTCTGGCGTGGGCCTGGATAAAGGATTTTCGTGGTGGAACTTCATTGCCCATCAGTATGTGGAATATCCGGTCAGCTGCCATAGCATCATCAATTTCCACCTTGAGCAGAGTTCGCGAGGCTGGATTCATAGTAGTTTGCCATAGCTGTTCTGGGCTCATTTCCCCCAGCCCTTTATAGCGCTGGAGTTGCAATTTATTACCTTTCAATTCCTTAAGTTTGGCTTCGTTTTCCTTTTCCGTGTAGGTCCAGAATTGCTGCTTGCCTGCTTGTATGCGGTAAAGAGGTGGCTGGGCAATAAACAGGTGACCTTGAATGATTAGCTCCATCATATTGCGGTAAAAGAAGGTGAGAAGAAGTGTCCGAATATGGGAGCCGTCGACATCAGCATCAGTCATTATGATTATCCGGTGGTAGCGCAGTTTGGAAAGGTCTGGCTGCTCACCGATGCCGGCTCCTAGTGCGGTGATAATGGCCCGAATCTCTTCGTGGCCCAAAACCTTGTCTTTGGGAGCCTTTTCTACATTAAGGATCTTACCTCGCAATGGTAAGATAGCTTGGAAGCGGCGGTCTCGACCCTGCTTAGCTGAGCCCCCGGCCGAATCACCTTCAACCAGATAGAGCTCACACTCACGGGGGTCGCTTTCTGAGCAGCTAGCTAGCTTCCCAGGGAGTGTGCCCGCTTCGAGGCCGCTTTTTTTGAAAATAAGGTCACGCGCCTTCCGGGCTGCCTCTCTAGCTTTGGCCGCAATTAGGCACTTGTCTATGATTGCCCTGGCTTCATCAGGATGCTGCTCAAGATGCAGGGATAAGCCATCGGCTACTATGGCTTCAACCTGGCTTTTTACTTCAGGATTGCCTAATTTGGCTTTGGTTTGCCCCTCAAACTGGGGCTCAGCAAGTTTGACACTGATTACAGACGTTAACCCGTCCCGGACATCATCGCCTGTCAAATTAGGCTCAGTATCTTTTAGCAGCTTGTTCTTTCGGGCATAGTCGTTAAGAACGCGGGTCAGTGCTGAGCGGAATCCGGTAAGATGGCTGCCTCCGTCTATCGTGTTGACGCAGTTAGCAAAGCTAAGCGTGGATTCGCTAAAGCCATCATTGTATTGCACAGCTACTTCAACCATGGTGCTGTTGACTGTGCCGGATGAATAGATTGGCTGGGGATGAAGGACTTGCCTGTCCTTGTTAAATCGTCTAACAAGGCTAGCTATGCCGCCTTCAAAGTAGAACGTCGCCTCTTGGTCAACTCTCTCATCTTTGAAGCTTATTTCTAAGTTCTTGTTTAGATAAGCCAGCTCTTTAAGGCGCTGGCAGATTGTGTTGAAATCGTAATTAAGCTCACTGAAAATTTCTGTGTCAGCCAGGAAAGTGATGGTGGTTCCTGTCTCATTGGTATTACCGATGACTTCCAAATCTCCAAGAGGAGTACCCTGCTGGTATTTATGGCGGTAGATTTTCCCCTGGCGTTTGACCTCGACCTCGAGTCGGGAAGATAGGGCATTTACTACTGAAGCGCCAACACCGTGTAATCCACTGGATACCATATAGGTGTGGCCGCCAAATTTAGCTCCGGCGTGAAGTCGAGTCATGACTGCTTCTAAGGCTGAGGTATTAGTTACCGGGTGGATATCCACGGGTATACCTCGACCATTGTCGATAACTGTTACCGAGTTGTCTTCATGAATTGATACCTGAGTTCGGTCGCAATAGCCGGCCATTGCCTCATCTATGCTGTTGTAGACTATCTCGTAGACGAGGTGATGCAGCCCATGTTGGTCGGTGCTGCCAATGTACATGCCCGGGCGCCGTCGTACCGCCTCCAGACCGTCTAAAATGCGGATATCTTCTGCGTTGTAGTCTTCGGATTTATTGTTGTTGGTTTCCTGTAACATAGCTAGTGGACTTTAACTAGAGATTGTAAGACTCATTGGCAAATTTTGGTTGAGCATTACGGGGAAGAGAAAGACTCATCAATCCCACATTTAGTGCCCGTGCAACTGAATTGTACAACAAGTTGCACTTTAATAATTTTATCATATCCTCCCACAAATTGAAAGGATTGGAAGGTATCTGGGTTGGCTTTGCTGTGTTGCTGGTTAGTACTGGCACAGATTATTAAGCAACGCAAAGCATTCGTTAAAATGAGACGCAGGGCTACAAATACGCCCTATTGAAGCACTCGCTCAGCGGCGGTTACCAACCTTTTCATTTTCTCGAAGGCAATTTCTCTGGGAAGAAGCTGTAAGCCGCAGTCAGGATGAACGGCAATTCTATCCTTCGGGATGTTCTCCAGCGCAATCTTTATCAAATTTTCTATATCTTCTACCTCTTCGATTTTAGAGCTCTTTGTGTCAATACAGCCAAATCCCAGCATTTTGTCTGAAGCTCGAAACTCTTTAGAACTTAATATCTCCATGTTGTCGTCACCCATAAACGCATGTGAAAGCATTTTTATCCCTTCCCATTGCAAAAGCTCCTTGAATATCTGTGAGACCCTCCCGCAGACATGGAGTGATACCGGGACTTTCAGGTTCGTTGCTATACTCTCCACAGCTTTTCGGGCAATCCCCATAGGTGCTCCGACGGAAAGGAATGGCTCATCAATTTGTATCCATTCCACACCATTTTGCTCGAGGGCTCGGGCAATATCTAGAAGGGCGGCGGCTGTGTCGAGATAGACCTTTTCGTCTCTGTATCCCGTATAGTACCCTTTGATACTCGAGGAGAACACAAGCGTGACTGGCCCGGTGACAATCCCTTTGATATGGGGAGCTATTTCCTTTGCAATCTCCAGGTCTTCCAGGAATGTCTCGGGGTTTCCCTTGCCTATCTTTCTGCTTATATGACTCTTGGTATCATAGGTGTAACCCTCTATAGCTCTAGCAAAATACTCCACCATGTCATACCTGGTCTGCCCATCCGAGACTAGCTGTATCCCAGCATCAATTTGGTCTTTTACTGACTTGACTATGGCATCTTTGCCTAGCTTGTCGTAGCTGAGAGGATAACTTCCTATAACTGTTGTGAGCATATTTTATCTCCGATGGCCGCTCCGCGGTGTTGAGCCCTTCCTTTAAACGTTATTATAGTGGAGTCGATAAGACTGTACAATTTTCCCCACGATGAGGTCTGTTAGAGCAATAAAGTGTAGTGCGGGGAATGTCATTGCGAGCCGAAGCTGCGAGGAACAAAATGACGAAGCAGTCCGCGAAGCAACCTAGCCTTGCCTGTTATCCTCGGATGAGTCATGTGGCATTTGTGAATCTGTCTGGTCGTCTAGTATAATACAGTGTTAAAATTACTTACGGCTGAGGAAAAGTAGAGTGACAATAACGACCAAGGTAACTGGTACCGCCAATCTGGACTATGTTTTCAATCCTGAGTCGGTGGCTATCGTGGGCATTTCGTCCAATGGAAACGAGATAAATGTGGCCCGACTCTATTTAGAAGCTATACTTAGCTGTAATTTTGAGGGCAGGATATATCCTGTAAGCACAAGAGGTGGTGAAATTCAGGGCTTGAAAATTTATACAAATGTCAGGGATATCCCGGGCTCGCTAGACTATGTTATTTGCTGTATTCCAGCGCCTTCAGCGCCACAGTTAATTAAAGATTGTGCAGCTAAGGGGGTAAAGGTAGTCCATTTGCTCACCGCTGGCTTTAGTGAGGATGGCACTGAAGAAGGGAGGCGGCTGGAGGCGGAGATTCGTGACATAGCTCGTCAGGGAGGGGTCAGGCTCATCGGCCCCAATTGTATGGGGGTGTATTGCCCTAAAACGGGCTTATCTTTTGCTCCCGATTTTCCTAGGGAAAGCGGGTCAGTGGCTTTCATTAGTCAAAGCGGTGGCAATGCGATGTACTTCACCCGGCTCGCTGCTCAGCGCGGCGTTTACTTCAGCAAGGCCGTCTCTTATGGGAACGCTTGTGATGTTGATGAAAGCGATGTGCTGGAATATCTTATGGCTGACCCTGAGACTGACATGATTGCAGCTTACATTGAGGGGGTAAAAGATGGTAAGCGATTTAGTAGAATCTTGAAGGAAGTGACCAGGATGAAGCCGGTAGTAATGATAAAGGGCGGTCGTACTGAAGCTGGGGGCAGGGCGGCCGCTTCTCATACCGGTGCTCTGGCTGGGTCGGTCGAGGTATGGAACGGACTTTTGCGGCAGACCGGGGTCATTAGCGTTCCTACTTTAGAGGAATTGGCTGATGCTCTTGTTACCTTTTTGCATTTACCCGTGCCTCAAGGACGGAGACTTGGCACCATTGGTATCGGTGGTGGAGCTACTGTTGTGGCTGCAGATAATTATGTTTCGGCTGGGTTTGTTTTACCATCGTTACCTCAGGAAATGCAGCGGAAACTCAGGAGTATCGTTCCCAGCGATGTTGGCTTAAGCTTGAATAACCCTGTGGACATTTCCGGTCAGTTCGAGGGCGCAGATGTCTACCCTGTGGTGAGAGCCGTGGCTGATTATAGCGGAATTGATATCCTTGTTTTTCATTTACCTTTGAGCATCGTACCCATTTTTTCTTCTTTCCCTGAAGGTATTGCCACTTCCATTTTGGATGCGGTGATTAGAGTTCACAACGAGACCACAAAGCCGATGGCAGTGGTGATTAATAACTTTACAGATGGTGAAAGCTGGCAAACGGCTCTTAACTGTCAGCGTAAATGTCAGGAGGCAGGGATTCCTGTTTACTTTTCTATAAACAGTGCAGCTAGTGCTATCGACCGTTTTCTGCGTTATCATGAGAATCGGGGCAGGCTGACTGGTTAAATTTATCCAGTTCTGCCAAATTCTCTTTCTAACTGGCGAGAGCTTAAGTGAATCATGGTTGGTCTGCCATGGGGGCAGGTTCGGGGTTGGGTGGTCTGTTCCAGTTGTTTTATCAGTTCCCTCATTTCCTCGGCGGTTAGCGAGTCGCCGGCTTTGATGGCGCTGTGGCAGGCTAGGGATTGGGCTAATTTTTCCTCTCGTCTTAATGGTTCCTCGTCGCTGGTTAAAGAATCAAGCGATGTCCTTACCGCTTCGGCTAGGTTTCCTTCTTTTATTATCGCCGGCACAGCTCTTAGTAAGTAGCTTCTGCCTCCAAAGGGCTCAAGGCTGAAGCCGAATTCATTGAGAAGCTCGCCCTTCGTTTTCAAAACCTCTTCTTGCCCGGGGCTTAGTTCTATAGTCACCGGCTCAAGCAGTCCTTGGATTTCTACCTTTTGCTGTGAGCGCTGGGCTAGGATTTTTTCGAAGAGGACACGCTCATGAGCGGCATGCTGGTCAACAAGGTAAAGCCCTTCAGGCCCTTCAGCCATGATGTAGCTGCCGGCTAGTTGTCCCACAACTCTAAGAATAGGCAGAGAAGTTATCTCAGTGCCTTTTACTGCCCACAGACTCGGTGATGATGTAGCTGGGGGGGTGGTAGTTTTGACTTTGGGCAGTGGTGCTTTAACTAACACCTTCCTTATTGCCTTTTCCACGGATGTATAGATAATCTGGCTATTACGGAATTTCACCTCCGTTTTCGTGGGGTGGACGTTGACGTCGATTTCTTGGGGGGGCAGAGAAACATTTAAGACTACGATAGGGTGCTTACCAGTCATGAGCAAGCCTTGATAGGCATCCTCAGCAGCTCGAGCTAGCAGGCTGCTGCGTACCCAGCGGCGGTTGATGAAGAAGCTGAGGTAACCGCGGCTGGAGCGGGCTAAAGAGGCCGGGCTCACCAATCCAGCGGCGATGGGGAACGGGCCTGCTCTATCTATTTCCAGCATCTGGCGGGCTGTGTTCACACCATAAACCTCGGCCACAACGTCTCGCAGGTTGCCGTTGCCGGGGGTGTGTAAGGTTAGACGCCCGTCTAGGGATAAGTTGAACCTTACCTCGGGGAAGGCAAGGGCATAC
>QYPU01000099.1 GCA_007280145.1 Dehalococcoidia bacterium
CGCTGGATGATATTGATAGTGATGTAACCACTTATGAACAAGTTAAAGAAGACGTGTGGCTCAGTGAAGACGGGGATTTCAAAGTAACATTTACCGTGCCCGGTGAACTGGACGACGGCAAGGTTGATGTAGATGTAAGCGGAGGTACTTACTACGTCTATGTCTGCCATTACCAGAGCATCAGCCCTGCTGTAATTGCACCCCGTATTCGTGCAGCGGCGTCCTTCACGGTAACGAAGGCGAAATTACGTTATCGCCTAAAAAGGGAACCGTTGGCACTCTTATAGAGGTTACTGGAACTGACTTTGCTAAACGGGCTGACCTTACCTTTAAATACGACACGTATGTTGTCCCCGTCGAGTCCGGGACCAAGAAAACAAGCAACCTAGGAGGTTTTATCAGCACTATTCATGTACCTGAAAGCACTGCTGGCCCTCATACCGTAACGGCGATAACAGGTGGCACCCAGGTTAGCGCCACATTCAGTGTCAAGCCTGAAATCATAATTAGCCCAACTTCAGGCGAAGCAGGCACGAGAGTAACAATTGCCGGTACCGGCTTTGGCAGCAGGACCGCCGTTGGCATATGGTTCCATAACACCCAGGTGGCGATAGCAACAACGAACGCGGCAGGTAGTTTTACTCTATCATTCAAGGTGCCCAGCCTTAATGCTGGATTGTATGACGTAGACGCAGAAGGGGAAAATAATGTGGCCAAAGCCAAGTTCACCGTTGTGGTACCGCCTGCGCAACCAGCACCGGCACCGGCACCTGCTCCTGCTCCTTCTGCACCTCAGGCGATCATCAGCATCAGCGCCAAAGAAGGTTACGTTGGTCAAGGTTTGGCGAGCAGCGGAGCCGGATTTAAAGCAGGTGGTTTAATCGCTATAGAGTATGACGGTCAGACGGTTGCCACGACAAAGGCGGACAGCAACGGTCTTTTCGCGGCCGGCTTTGTCATTCCGGTCAGCAAACACGGGCAGCACACCATCAATGCTGGTGATGGGATCAATGCTGTGGAGGTGAAATTTACCGTCGAATCAACACCACCGCCGATACCAACTTTACTTTCTCCACAACCGGGGGATAAACTGCAAGCTCCAATTACGTTTTATTGGGCGGATGTTACTGATGAAAGTATACCGGTGACCTATGAGCTTCAAATCGCCACTGGCAAGGAATTTGCCAGAGATTCAATAATCATTGAGGGAAAAGGACTGTCCGAAACGGAATACACGATAACCAAAAGTGACCAGTCGAAGCTGGTCAGGACAAAGGCACCTTATTACTGGAGGGTCAGGGCCATAGATGCCGCGTCTAACGAAGGGAATTGGTCAAGCCAAGGGCTGTTCTATGTACCAGCTACTTTTCCCGCCTGGGCACTATATTCCTTAATCACCCTTGGCCTAATTATTTTCTTCGTACTTGGTTATTTCCTGTGGAGGGCAAATTTGTTTAGAAGAGGAATTATAACATCTGGTTAAATGTTTTGATTAAAGCTTTCAATTCTACTCGAGCAGGCATAACATTGCGTGCTGCCATTTTGTGGAAAAAGTGTGGCTTACTGTTTTCCTGTGGCCACTTTTTGTCGCCTTCTTTAGCTTTAAAGAATGATAATATAGGGCCGCAAAGTATGATTATGTCTGCGAAAAAGGTTCCTTAGTATATTGAGCAAGAGGGTTGGAGTAAGAAAATGGAAATCAATTACGATGAGAATGCTATTAAAAATAAGGGGATAGAAAAGGCCGTCGAGGTGTTTCTAAGAGATATCGACACTATAGAGAAAGCAAAGAATGTGCCTATTTTTATTTTTCAGGACGGCGTAAAGAAGAGCTATTATATACGATGTGCGATATCAGGAGAAACCATATCCAAAGTTATCAGTCTAGACGCCAGGCTTGATCCAGAAAGCGACGATATGTTTAGAGATAATCGTGAAATACTAATGACACACACCACCTTTCTTCGCATGAGAATCGATGCTGAGAATGCACGCGAGTTCAATGATATCATAGCGGAGTACATAACGTCTTATCTGCCAGAAAAACCTTTAAAGGTCTGGGGAGGTCAACACAGATCTAGAGCCATTATTGATGCGTTAATCCAGAAAAAGGTCTCGAGATACCATGGATTCCGTGTTTATTTCTGTCTATCAAAGGAACAAAGAAATGAACTTGCTTTGATATCAAATACCAATATCGCAGTATCAAATGACCTATTTGATAGACAGCTAGAAGAGACATACATGGGTCCACATTTAAGAAAGTGGTGCAACAAGGTTGGACTGCTCAAGCCAAGTGAAGACTTTCCGGATGCTGGCTACCGTGCCGAAAGAATTACAACTCAAGGCGCCCGCAGTTTTATCGTAAATTATTTCAAAGGTAAGCAAGCGGGCGAACAACTAAGTGGGGACCAACTGGACAGGAATGTATATGAACCATATCTATGCCAGTCTGGAATATTCTTAGATGAGGAATATCTGAAGCTGACTGAACAGATGGGAGATAAGCTGTGGGTGGACAAAGGAATGATAGAAGCGGGGAAAGCATTCGCTAAACTACATAAGGCGCAGTATGAAGCCATCAAGAAAAGCAAGAGTAACTATAGAGTCTTCCGCATGAAAACCTTGATGCCCTCGGTATTGTCCGCATGGAGCTATGTCGCCGGTCTTCTCCAGCCACATCCTTCAAGGCTGCAAGTCCATCTCACTGTTCCCCAACCTCCCAAAGGTTGCCCTGACCCTTTGAACGCAGAAGAGACGTATAAGTTCAGGTATTACCAAGACATTGAGACCTATCGCGGCTTGGGGACTCGGTCCATTTTGAAAGATCGCCAAAGGATGGTTCAAGTATTTCTTGCCAGGACTGTTGACCCAGAAGCGACTTTTGATAAAAAATTGCTTAATCAGGCTGTTAATCAGGCTACCGCCCTAAAATTTTTCAGCAAAGGGTACACAGCGTAGGTAATAGCTTTGAGGTGGTAAGGTCAGTCGGAATATCAATTGACAGGTTGCGGGCTTCACTCGATGAATTAGTCACTTGGTCTTCTTACTACCCTCAGGTTATGTTCAAGGAAGACACACGAAACGCCCGATTGTTCAGGCTTTGCGATAGGCAAGCCCAGTATAACTTCTCTAGTGCTTCCGAAGGTTGTTTGTATGTCTATTAGATAGAGTAAACAACGCACGCTGGAGAATCTTTGGCCCAAGTTGCCTTTTCGCCATTTCCACGTACAAATCATCCAAGGAAGTAGATGCCCCAAAATCCTCAACAATCCAGGGCTTGACCACAATCAGGTCGCTCGCCCCGTCCCATTCGATGGTAGAGATTTGGCTGACTGCCGTCAACCCTTTCTGGGTCATACCCTCAAATAGAGCCTTGTCCAGCATAGCCTCGCAGGACACCCATTTGCCGGAAAGGTAACATTCGCACCAGGAATGCGGATTTACCTCTGGAAGAACCATGTACAAGAGGCTTAAGATAATGCCCCGAAGCAGTTGCTTTTTACAGCTAACTCGGCGGTACCTTGCGGGTATGCCAGCAGCACGCAGCAAGGCGATCTGAAGATTTGTTTTCTGAAAGGAGAGACCTGACCTCGTTCTCAGCGTTTGAGATGCCTTAACATCTGTGAAATCAAGGGAGAACGGTATTTCGTCCCTGACGAAATGGAAGATTCTTAATGCTGCCCCCTTGGGCGTCCTGACATGCTTGGTAAGCTCATGTGCTTTTTTCTTTATCTCTTCGCTGTCGTTATCACACAGGGACGTTGGCTTCAAATACTTTAACATCTGCTCCACGAGTTGCCACGCCATTTTTCAGCTCCAAACTTTTGTGCCACAGCTGGCACTATTAACTATTGGGTGGACTTCTCCGATTTGTCCCTTGTTTCCAGCGAAGGTAAAGCTGTAGCTGCTGGTCATAATTTAGACTGGTGTCCAGCAGCCAGTCACCATTGCTGTCATCAACGTAGTGGTCAGCTCTCGGAGGCATGAAATCTTTATTTATGGCCATTCGTAAATCAAGATTCTCCAAGCCTTCAACCCTCAAGCCAGATAAGGCTTTATCTAGCTTCGGCCTTATCTCCTCTACCATTTGCCTGGCTATCTTTGCTATCCTATCATTTTCGTCCATTACTTTTTTAGGGTTTGCGTTGTCGTTGTAAGGCTCTAGGGATTCCCTTACAATCTTTGCCAGCTCCCCAGGATATAAAGCTTCCAAGGCATCAAGCTCAGTAGCCCTGTCACCAAAGCGCTCAACGAAACTTTTGGCTCGGCTGTCGCCCTCCTTCGTTGGAATACCAGGCAAGCGATACCCCATTACTTGGTCATAAGTTAAGGCTATTGACTTTAGTTTTACATCATAGGGAAATTTGTACTTCTGACGGCAAAACCACCCGGCCTTTCTGGCAACGCTGATCGGCATCTGGCCACCACTAGGGTCAAAGTCTGAAATATAGAATATGCGCACTGGCTTTCTTATTTCGCTGGCACGGCGTATTATAGCCTCTACCCTCTCCAGGCTTGACTCGCCAACCAGAGGTTGAAAAACACCCTTGAACTCCTCTATTACAGGGGCGATGTAGTTGTTCATGGTGCTTTTCTCGCAAAAGAGGACCAGAAAATAGTTCTGATATCCGTTACTCTCATAGTGAGGTGTTGAGAATAATATCTCCTCGATAATATTATCCACTAAACCCCTCAGCTTGGAATCGACCAGGCTCTGGGGGCTTTCCAAACCTTCGTATAGATATCCAGGTTCACCGTAGGCTTCCAGATAGTCCACGGGCTCAGGGTACTTCCTATCTATGAGTTTGCTCCAATCACCAATTTGAAGATACTTCGCCCACCTGATCCAATCCTGTAGTAAATTCCAATCCTTCTCTGTGTTAAGATAGGGGCTGCCATCAGTTTTCACGACATTACCTAAGGATACCAGCCAGTAGTGAAAACCTCTTTCGTGGATCTCTCGCCCCATCTTTTTGAAGTAATCAGCTACCCATTGCGCCTTCTGAACATGCGTCTCTGTCCACGGGGTCCACGGGTCTCTGTACCTTGACAGAACTAATTCAGACATGTATATATATGCCACCTTTGAACGGTTATGCCGCTTTGCATTCCGAATGTCTTATCGCATTCCGGAGCGGTGACCTCGACATTCCAGAGCCACAACAAAATCTACTTCTTCCCCTCGCCCAATTCCTCGGTAATATCCTTGACCATCGTTAAAAATAGCTTTCTCAACCTCTTCATAACCTCCTCGGCAGCCTTTTCCCCAGCCGACCTCGCTTCATCCGCGGCTTTTCTAGCATCCGCAGTAGCCGTCTCAATCTCATCCAGAATAGTGGGGAGAGGCTTATTAAAAATTCCATGCCTCGTCTCTTGTTCTTTTACCATATTTTCCCTCCTATTTTCCTTGTCCTATTATTAGGCATACTTGTTATAGCAAAATTTCCTTAGAGAAGTATTCCGCCAGAGCCATTGACTTAAAACAATATAGTACGTTGTATAGCCTAGGGGTTAAGAGACAACCTTGCTTTCACTGACTGGGGCTCCTCTTTCAGTGCCAACCTTTGCAGCTTCAATAGCCGCATTCCTAGCCAGCAGTAGCAGTTCTTCCGCTTTTCTGGCTGCTTGCTCAACAGATGTTCTAGCTGTGTCGGCGACTTCTGCAGCCCTAGCCGCGACTCTAGCTGCTTCTTGAGCCGCCTTGGCACCCTTTGCCGGTGCCTCCCGGGCGGCGCTTACTGCCGCTTCAGCTCTTTCCATGGCGGTTGCGGCTTTAGTAATCGCTTCCTCAGCTTTTTGGGTTGACGCTCGAGCTACTTCCTTGGCTTCCTTTGCCATGAAACGGGCCTCAGTCGCTGCTTGGGCAGAAGCTCGGCC
>QYPU01000112.1 GCA_007280145.1 Dehalococcoidia bacterium
ACCCAGTTCCAGTCCGTAGCTGAGGAAGAATTCCAGGAAATTGCGCAGCAGTTCCCTTATCCCCTGCTCAAACTGGCGAAACTCTTCTTTAGTTATACTGTCATTACTCCGCTCATTGACATCCTGTTTCAGATGACTGTCAATAAGGAAAGTAATAAAGTCCGAGATGCTCATATCACCTCGGTTCTCCTCTACCGCCGTTACTACATCAGCATCCACTATCAGCATTCTTTTCTCAGACATAGGCAACCCCTTTCTTTATTAAAACTTAAGCAACTAACTCAGGAACATGCCTTAAAAATAATCCCAAAAAGCTGCACAAGAACTCAAGCTAAAAGTCAGCCTCCTCAAATTCAAGCACTTCAAGCACAGTGTCGATGCTTCTCAATAAGCTCATTCCACTCTCAGTCACCCTGTAGGTCACCATGGGATTGCCTGCCTCCAGCCTATCAATAAAACCATGCTTGATAAGGAAACCTAGATATTTCTGTATCTGACTATAGCTCATATTGACGCTATACATTATTTCGGTCTTGCCAGCACCATTCTCACCTACCCTGAGCATATCACCTATTATCTCTATATTAGACCTTCTCCGGCTCATAGCACTACCACCTTACCCTCAATAGGGCTTTTTACCCATGACTATTATACTATATTACTATTATAGAACCGTTGTCAAGAGGCTTTAGCCATTTCTTTCGAAAATTTGGGGGATACCTACAAAAAACCACCCTGCTCCCACCACACCAGGGCTACAGGAGACTCAGGCAAGTTCACCTTCTCTTAAACAGACTAAGGAACCTATCTTGATACTCATAAAACAAGCTCCATCGCCTTAATTCAGCCACCAGCTCAGGTGCTCGTGATGGGTCTCGCCTCGTTTTTTCAAAAAGCTCCTCAATATAATTCCTGGCATCTCTGGGCACACCTGCCCCGTCTATACTTAAAAGCCCGCCTCTTTCCAGTTCAGCTACATTACTGTACACCGAGCTTCTGGTTAACTCATAGGTAAACTTAAGCAACGACACATCCCACAGCTCCTCAACGCCTTTAATAATGGCACTTAACGGGTCATGCTGGCTATCTATCCGCCGATTGATTTTGTCCATTATCTCCTCCATAGGCTCAGAGGTAATATTCATCTCCTTAGGTTCATTTTTGTAGGTATAAAAAATACCAGGCTCGTGAGGCTGCTCTCCTGCCATCCTCTCTATAAACTTTCTGGCTTGTTGGCTAAATCCTTCCAGATGGATGAGATAAGATGGGGTAACAATCTTTGGCCTGGCAGCAATCACCCTCCCTTCCCTGACCACATTTACCCTGTCCAGCAGTTCGGTAACCATATAGTAATATATGTTGGTCGTGCCAAACGTAGCCAGACTCTGTTCAGGCGACCTCACTACCTCGGTATGCTCTATAGCATATTGAATTTTTTTATCCGCTTCCATAGAAGTCCAACCTACAGCTAGAGAATTAACTTAGCTGCCTGAAAATTACGCGCTACATTCGCCCTGCCTTCTACAATACTTCCAAATTCAGTGTTATGCCCCGGAACTAAATACTCCACATCAAGCTGTGATAGCCTATCTATGCTTCTCTTGAGCAAAGAAAGGCTGCCACCAAGAAAATCCGTCCTGCCAATGCTGCCATAGAAAACCACGTCTCCGGTTAGCAGAATCTTATTATCCAGCCAGTAAAAGCAAACTGAGCCCGGGGAATGTCCCGGAGTGTGAAAAACCTGGAGCTCGACTTTATTCTTAGTACCTAAACTCAAATTACCCTCTTTAAGGTGAAAGAGAGGCTTAAATTGGGGTACTTTTACCCCTAACACAGAGTGCATCTTCTCCCCCAATGTATTACGAAACTCATCTTCTTCTTTAGACAAGGTAACCCAGGCCTGGCTTCTTTCAATTACCGCTTCATTTGCCTGGCAATGGTCAGGATGGCTATGAGTATTGATTACCAGGCCTATATCATCAACCTTGAATCCGTCCTCTTCCATAGCCTTAACCAGGTAATCAAAACAGGCTTCCCCTAACTCATTAGTTATATGCCCCGGGTCAACAATGACATGAGGCCGCTCGCCCCGTAGCACATTGGTAAAGAGGCAACTATTACAGTTATTGCCCCTCCCCTGCCAGATATAGCAGTAAAAGTCATCGGCAAGCTGTACAGACTTGTAATAACTAGACGACTGATAAACCATAATTTTGAACCTAATAAAATTATAGGTTAAAATGCCGATAAAAACCAATAACATAGATTTTAAGGAGACCCAACACACATGGGAGAAATCAAGAGCGCCCGGGAAATCGCCCAGGAAAAAGCCGCTACATTAGGTGAGCTATCACCGGAAGAAAAGAGGAAACAAAAGGAAGACAGGTGTCGTCTAATTGGAAAATCGCTGGCTGAGAAATACCTTGGCGAGCATGATACTCAACATCTGGAAGCTGAACTCAACAAACATAACGACGAGGATAAAGCGTTGATAAGCCAGGCAGTGCTTCATCAACTAATCGAAAGAATCGACCTGAGATATAGCCTCACACTAGATAGAATAAGCCAAGGCATTCTCAGTCTGGTCAAGGCTGAAACGGCAGTGAAAACTGTAGGCAAAATAAAGGAGCTTTTCCAGGAATACCGGGAGGCTGAAAAGGAGAAGAGGCAAGAAATACAAAGGGCCGGCAGTGAGATACTCCACCAGCTAAGAATCTCAGGCACAGCTATCAGCCAGATTAACATCCAAGCTAAGAACGAATGGCACAAAAAGCTAAGCGAAGTGTCTCGCCCTTACGAAGAAAGGCTCAGCGGGCTCAAACAGGAACTCTCAAGCAATGCACGTGTTTAGAACCGCTTTACAACAGCGTTAGCCTATGCCAAGCTCATAGCCTGATGCAAAGCAAAATCAACATTCTTATGAGTGTCGCCGGCCAAACCGTCGACTATTATATTCGTCACCTGGAGCAATTTTCTCTGTTCAGCCTCTCCCAAATGCTCTACCAATTCCTCCATCCTTCTCCCTAACAAGACTTGCTGTTCCAAAGAGATTTTCTTTGACCGCGGTAGCGCCAGCAAGGGATGAGCAAAAAACGTCGACTTAAGTAAAGCTGTCTGGTAGATGAATTTGGCCTGGCGGTCTGTTTCGGCTGACTTCCAGATTGAGCTATCTTCCTCAGAAGGTCGTAGCCACTCTAAAGCAAAAGCAAACTGGCAATCAATATACTCATGTCTAACTAAAAACCTGGTGGCTTCAAAGTCCTTAACCGCCACAGACAGGAAATAAAGAGCTTGTTGCAGCACAGCCAAATCAATCCCCTTAATCATAGCTACATTACGGCAATCCTCAGGAATTGTAAAAATAGAATATTCCAGGGAGCCATGGAGCACACTGTGAGCCGCTTCGTGTCTCACCGCCCCCAGCCTGGCTAATTTGTTAAGCTTAGCCAATCTTTCATAGCAAATAACTATTCGGGGGTAACCATGCCAGGCATCATGAGCACAAATAAACTTCTCTTCACCACTGGTAGTTATGCCTAGCCTGAACTTTTCTTCCTTAAGGAGATCACGCATCGTGCTTTCCCTATCCACTATATGAACTTCAACTTTATATGGAACTCTGGAGCCAAACTGTCGATAGCAATCGCTAAGCACACTCGCTACCTCCCTCTTAGCAACCCAGGGAATACGCCCCTTGATGACAACATCCAACTCTACGTTCGCCATATCTGGTTACAACAAAGATAACAATGTTAGTCAGCAAAGTCAATCACCGTTGCAAACAGATGAGGCAAGCACAAAATACCCACAAAACGAAGGGGACTTCGTGGACAAAGTAGAACAGCGCAGTCTGATGGGATATTCCGCTCTATTTGGCCTGGGTAAACAACTATAGTATCATAAATACAGTTAAAGCAGCTCAGCGAAAAATATAACCTATGTTTACGAACCTAAGAGCTTCCTTTTTCCTGACATACAAAGCCATAAGCAGAGGCAACAAAGGTACTCTTGCCCTGACTATTTTGGTTATCACTCTGGCTTTCATCAACATCACCTTCATTTCATCCATATTGAGCGGCGCTATAAACACCGCTTACCAGCAAGCGATAGACAACTACGTCTCTAACATAGTTATTGAGCCAGGCACGGATGACGACTACATCGAGAAGGTATCTTCGCTTAAAAGAAGCATAAATATGCTCCCGGGGGTGACAAGCTGTGCATCGCGTTACTCGCTAGGCTCAACCATAACTTATGATGCAGATAAAGATGGGAAGGATATTAGAGAAATCTCCTGGACTATAAAATCAATAAACCCTGAAGAGGAAACCCAGGTAACTAATATTCATAATTTTATGGTAGACGGTCAATATCTGGACAAATTAGACCGTGACCAGGTTATCCTGGGGAGAGAGGTTTCAGGTGGCTACGGCGCCGGTCTTGAAATTCAATCACTTAAGGGAGTTAAAGTAGGCGATGAGATAACAATACATTTCAGCAACGGAGTTACACGCGATTACACGATAAAGGGAATTTTTGTCACAAAATTTCCACTGTCAGACATGGCCGTCTTTATTACTGAAAAAGAGATGGAATCAGTTTTAGGTTTGCACAACCGCGCCTCAGAGATCCTGGTAAGACTTGACCAGCCAGGCCAGGAAGAACTCTATATCCAGCGACTCAGACAAATTGGTATCGTGGATGAGGAAATCAACCCCTGGATAGATTACATTGGCTTGGTTTCAGGCATAACCCAAAGCTTCGAGATAATCAAAAGGATAGTCACCTTCATCGGACTACTGGTAGCCGGAGTCACTATTTTCATCGTTATTTTCATCAATACAGTTGGCAGACGAAAACAAATCGGCATCCTGAAAGCAATTGGAATGGATGAAAGGATTATTATCACATCATACATGTTCCAGGCTTTATTTTATGCCGTTGTAGGAATTGGGGTAGGACTGGCTGTAATACGTTTCGTCCTGTTACCCCATTTCATCAGCCATCCTTTACCCTTCCCTATGGGTATGGTCAGCCTGCTGATAACCAAAAAAGAGTTGCTTACAAGCATAGCAGGTTTAATTCTCGTGAGCCTTATTGGAGGGCTTATCCCCTCCTGGCGGGTTGCCAGAGAAAATATAATTAGGGCAATCTGGGGTTAAAAGCCGTGATAGAGTTTACAGACTTAAAGAAGACTTATGAAGGCCCGGTGCCAGTACAGGCACTCAGAGAAGTAAGCCTTAAGGTTAAGAGGGGGGAATTTATAGCTGTGATGGGGCCCAGTGGGGCTGGAAAATCTACCTTACTCCACCTGTTAGGCCTTCTCGACACCTCAACATCCGGGCAGATAATTATCAATGGAATAGATGTCTCAAAGCTATCATATTATCAGAAAACAGCATTTAGATTGAAAGAACTTGGTTACGTATTTCAAGAATATGCCCTTTTACCAGAACTCAATGCCCTGGAAAACGTTTATCTCCCATCAATGTTGTTGGGAACTGCAAAAAAAGAATACATAGAAGCAGCCTCCAACCTTCTCGAAAAGGTCGGGCTTGGGGAGAGACTCCACCATCTTATCCATCAACTCTCCGGAGGTGAGCAGCAAAGAGTAGCTATAGCCAGGTCCCTGATAAACAAACCAAAGATATTACTTGCCGATGAACCGTGTGCCAATCTCGATACCCAAAATAAGAGAATAGTCATGAGGCTATTACGCAAACTATGCAACGAGCTAAATCAAACAATTGTTATGGTTACTCATGAAATGGAGGAAAGGGAATACGCCGATAGGGTCATTTGGCTTAGGGATGGAATTATCGAAGGAGAAGAAAAGATTAGCCAAGGAGTTTCATCTTAAATATTTCTGCAATCACCATTGCAATTAATTCCAAAGATGGGTAAGATAAAGCCTGGAAAAGAAATGGAGCAAATCTGGGCACCATGGCGAATAGAATATATACTTCAAGCTGAAAAAGGCGTCTGCATTCTATGTGAAAAGCCAAAGGACGATAATGACAAGTCAAACCTCATCCTTTACCGGGGTGAGACTAATTTCATAATTTTGAACTCCTTCCCCTATAACCCGGGACATCTACTGGTGGCACCTTATCGCCATGTAGGGCAACTGGAAGACCTGACAGATGAGGAATCAAAGGAGCACCTTGACATAGTTAAACTGAGCATCAAACTGTTGACCGAGGTAATAAAGCCAACCGGTTTCAACATAGGAATGAATCTAGGCAAAGTAGCTGGAGCCGGGATAGAGGACCATCTTCATACTCACATAGTGCCTCGATGGCAAGGCGATACCAATTTCATGGCAGTAGTATCCGATACTAGAGTCCTACCGGAAGCATTAGCAGCAACCTATAGCAAATTGAAGGATGGAATGCGCCATCCGTTCTAGTTACAGCTAGTCTCCAGCACACCAAACCTAACTGCCAACCAACTCCTTCCGAAGCGCTTCCTCACTACCAGTGGGCATCAAGGCGATAACTCGGTCATCAGCTTTTAAAATGGTGTCTGCCGTGGGCACCTGGGGCTTCTCTCCATTCCGTATTACCAGAGCTAATACAGAATCCTCAGGTAAGCTTAGCTCCTTGACCGACTTGCCCACCGCTGCAGACTCCTCGCGTATTCTAACCTCAACGACCTCCACCCCCTCCTCCCCCATAGCCAAGAGATGAATCAATGGATGCGTGGGTATCTCTTCTTCTATGTGTTCTAAAATCAGGTTAGTGACACTAATAGCACAATCAATGCCCAACTTCTTGAAGATGCTTTCATTTTTAGGGTTGTTAACCCGAGCGATGGTTCGAGGCACCTCGAATTTATGCTTAGCTACCTGGCAGGCTACCAGGTTGTCCTCATCTTCACCCGTAGTTGCAATAAATACATCAGCCCTGGACACTCCAGCCTCAGCCAGAGTAGCTACCTCACAGCCATCACCCCTTAAGCACACGCTGCCCAGCTCATCTTCAAAGCCCTCGCACTTAGCAGCATCCTTTTCCATCAGCAGAACTTCATGCCCCTCATTAAGCAACGCCTTACACAAGTAATAACCTACACTGCCACCGCCAACGATGATTATATACATGATAGTTTCGTCCCCCTCACATAGCTAACAGCTTTTCCTTTAGCATTTGGGCAAATACAGTGGTCGGACTTATAGTTTCAAGCCCGAGAGCCTCATAGATATCTTTCCGCAGTGGGTCATATATCCGACAGACTACTTTCGGAATATTGAATACATGCTTGGCAATCTGAGCTCCCACAACATTGCGATTGTCGCCCTGGGTCACTGCTACAAAGGCATCAGCTTCGCTTATACCAGCTTTCTTGAGCATTTCCTCATCGGTACCATCGCCAATCAGTGCTGTACCCCCAAAAGTCGATGGCAACCTCCTAAAACTATAAGCATCCACATCCAGAACAGTCACCTTATGTCCTTCAGCATCCAGCAAGCTGGCTAGCTGAGCACCGACTCTCCCACAACCCATAATAATTACATTCATAATTCTACCTCACGGGATAGGTTCTCGGCACAGCAGGACGCGACAAGGAGCTTCCTCTAAAACATGAGGTATGACGCTGCCTAAACTAAAAGTGCCGAAACGTTTCTTATAAGTCACGCCCATCAGAATTAAATCAGCATCTCTTTCCACTGACTCATCCACGATAGCCGGCCCTGCCTCGCGTGCCTGAATCAAGTCTGTCTCTATATCGCAATTTCGCTCAGCGGCGATATCCTCAGCACGAGTTAGCGCCTCTTCTGCCCTCTGTATTTCAGACTCAATTACCGCACCCAAAGGCAAACTGCGCTTCACCTCGATGATGTAAACAACATAAACCTTAGCCTTTGATTTCCGAGACAAATCACAGGCTAGCTTCACAGCTTCTTCATCGGCAACATTGCCGCTGGCCGCAACTAATATCGTCCTCAGTTTCATTACTCTATATTATCACCCCCTGCCCCTTAAGTGTAAACATTATAATTTCGCCTCGCCAGTTATGCAATCACCTCTCACTTCGGATAGAGCTAGATAGTTTAGCCATTTAGCTCAGAGGCAGCTTCCTTCGCCAGCGGGAAATGAGATAAATACCAAGCCCTAGAGCCATCCAGGCCAGGCCAACCCAACGGCTGTAGGGCTGAGTGAACATCACCACCAGCCATATCACCACTGTGACCACTAGCCCCGCGATGGCAGTGACCGGCAATTCCCATTGCTTAAACTTAATGTTCCAGCCCAGCTTAAAAGGACGTGGCAAATCTGGGCGTTTAATGCGCAGGCTTAAAATAGCAGCGTGGGCAAATATGAAAGCCAATAGAGAGCCAAAGACATATAAAGTACCCAGGGTAACAAACACATCGGGGGCAAACAGGCCAGGAATTAGAATTATAAGCGCTACCGTGGCAAAAAGAATGACAGAAATATAAGGTGTCTTAAACCGAGGATGGACGCGGCTTAACGCCGAAGGTATAAGATGATACCTTCCTAAAGAGAAAGCCAGGCGCGATATGCCCATCAGGCCAGCATTAGTAGCTATAAACAAAATACTTGCTGCCAGGACAGCTACTAGACCTGGCAGGAGATTACGTAGCCCGGTGAATATCCAGGTAAGAACGATAACGCCTGCCTCCTCAGAAGTAAATCCTGCTGCCATTTCCTCCGGCGTTATCGCCGTGGAAATACTATGAGCAATGCCGGCTACGGGGTCAGTTGCCCAAGAGGTTACGAGCTCCTGAGGTGTCATAGCCGAAAGCGCCACAGTGGACACACCACTGAATAAAATTAGCACAGTGACTATCATTAAAATAAGCGCTTTAGGCACCCTTTTTGCTGGCCGCTTGGTTTCCTCAGCCATCTGAGACATGGTCTCAACTCCAGTGTAAGCCAGAGCTGCCAGAGCTATGCCCAAAATGAGATGGTCCCAACTTGGCCAATAAAAAGTAATATTATGGACGAGAACATCAAAATTGAATACAACCAGCAAGCCTGAGGTTATTATCAATAGCTGCACCAATAAATCCAGCACTGCGGCTGACACATTAACAAAGGACGTCTCCTTGATGCCAATGACATTGATAATCATAAGGAAGAAGATTATGCCCATTGATACCGCCGTGCCCATAACTGCAGATTCCTTTAGCGGTGCCCAAAAATAACCCAGGTAAGGAGGGATGACGAAGGCAGAAATGGCGATGGTTACAACATAGCTCAGCATTAACGCCCAGCCGCTAACGAAACCTGCCAGGTCGCCGAATCCATGTCGGGCAAAGCTGGCTGAGCCACCAGCTTCAGGCAGCATAGCCGTGCCTTCAGCATAAGTAAGGGCATTAAAAACGAAGAAGAGGCCAGCTACGGCTAGCACTATTGGTGTCGCCCCCATTGCCACTAAAGCGATGATGCCTAGGGCGTAATAAATAGACGAACCAACATTACCATAGCCAACACTGTATAGGCCAGGAATACCGAGGACACGCCTTAGAGGATGCGCCTTAACTCGAGGACGGCGAACAAACTTATCGCCTACTTTAGGCTGCCAATTATTGCGCACAGTTAATCATCTATTATGCTCACTGCTGGCGAATTGTAGTCCTGCTTTCGTCTGTTGTCAATAGCTGTTCGGCTATCATAGCTCATTTTTTTCATCAAATTTGAATTCAATAACATAGTTCAGATAAATGGGTGACACTGCGTTATTCAAAAATAGCGACCCTGAGGGGTCATGCTACAGTTCTCCCTATCCCCCTTCATTCCAAATCTTAAACAAACAAACGCGCATGGGCATATGTCCACCAACGAATCATGAAAATAGGGGTAGCCTAGAGCATCGGCAGGCATTAACAATACTTTGTACTCTTAAAAATCTCAAGGGGACACTAAGCACCTGAGCCAGTACATTCAATTGAATCAGAGACGCCTATTAAGCTATAATTACTGATTGTAACTCATGGTGAGCGTCGCCTAGAGGTCAAAGGCGCCAGGTTGTGGCCCTGGAGAACGAGGGTTCAAATCCCTCCGCTCACCCCATATTAGCCGGCCTGCACAAGAATCGGAGGTCTTGTGAGTATTGTTTGTGCGCCTATAGCTCAGCGGACAAGAGCACCGGTCTTCGGAACCGGGGGTCGTGGGTTCGAATCCCTCTAGGCGCGCTATCTGCATCACGGGGGTATTCCCCCCTTCGTGACAGCCACTAGCGCTTCACAGAGGAGAGCCTGGGATAGCACCAGCGCTATGCGAACTTACTCCAAGTAATCTTTGAGTTTCCGGCTTCGGCTAGGGTGGCGCAACTTGCGCAATGCCTTAGCTTCAATCTGGCGGATTCGCTCTCGGGTTACATTAAACTCCTTGCCTACCTCCTCCAGAGTTCGGGCTCGCCCATCCTCCAG
>QYPU01000068.1 GCA_007280145.1 Dehalococcoidia bacterium
AAAACCAGAATGGTCAGGAAGAGAAGCTCAGCTCTCTGGGGCAAAGTGATTGACATTGAGTGGAGAGGGGATGACTCCCTGGCCCAGAAGCTCAATTTCGATTATCGGTTGAAAGACAGGCTGTTGCAAGCTGACCTTAATGTTCTTAAGAGCAGTATCTGGATTGTCCCAGAGCCAAAGCACGAATATACCAGAGTCAGAACCAATTACTTCCTGCCGGCACCCGATTTATTTGACGCTATAGACAATATTGCCAAGCATATCAAGTCAGGGTACTAAAACGTCAATTAGTGCCAGAGTGCCCTGTTCGTGGCCCGTTGATAATGTTTCGGATTGCTTCATAGAATCCTTCAGGCCCTTTATCCAGTGATAATTTTTCCATGGGACACATATCGTCCCGGTCGAGCTGTTTAATATAGGGCACAATTTTGGTCAGGTGATACTTAATGCCATATTCGTCCAGCGCCTTGACGGCAAGTTGGCTGCCTAGCGGGCTGTAAACCTTTCGACAGCTCGCCTTGGCACACAGTAAAGCAGCAGCGCGACCGATTACCTTATCGAATATTACTACCTGCTGGTGATAAGCAGCAAACCTATCGATGTACTCAAGTAACGGCAGCAGTCTGTCCTTACTTGATGCAAAGATTAGATTATCGCCTTCGTATATTCGGAGGGAATTGTCACTTACCAGGAATTCGCTGAATAAACGGCTATACATCTAAAGGCCTTATTCTGTACATACGTCTTATGAAGCCTGGCCTGGGCAGCTCCTGTTGCAGCCAGTTCACAGCTACCATTATAGCCAGGCAATACTGGACAGGCAAGCGGCTTTGCCCACACCTTAATCCATGAATTTAGATGTCATTTATCATCGCGCGCAAAGTTGGGTAGACTGGAGCATCCGCTCCAGTCCGAAGCAATACTCGATATACCTTTACTGTCTTTGCGAGGAGCGCCAGCGACGAAGCAAACTCGGTGGACAAGGGGTGGTGCGCTCCTCAGAGAGGTCACCACTCCCAGGGGCGTCAAACTCATGTGTCCCATGGGAGACGTCAAGACGATTTACTATCGGAAGGGTAAGTCATGGCGCCGAGTCGGCACCCTCTGCCTCCACTGCCTCTGGTTTGACCCCGACCCCAACTTCCGCTCACCCGACCAACACCCTCCACATACTACTCCCCCAATATAAACCAACCGGGCTTATATACTTGATGCAAGTGTAGATTGTGGTAGAATAATGTCATGGCAAAGTTTGTTTGGCAATGGTCAATACAAATCCTTTTGGGGTTGGTGGGATTGGGGGTAAACGCCATGCCAAGCATTCAGACATGGATTCCATCTATAATTATATGGGGTATAGCATTTATTTGGGCAGTCATTAGTATAATATTTTGGTGCAGGTTCAAAAAGAGGGAAATATCAAATATAGAGTCAATTAGGAATATTCCTATAGAAACTGGAAATATACTACAACAGATACATAAACGCCTGACTGAACTGAAAGATAAGGCTGTAGACCAATATTTGGCAAGTTATCAATATAAAGATTTTTTGGAACTGAATGAAGAAATAATGGATACGATGGGCAATAATATAGACTTGGGGAATATTAGAGAGGATGTAAAGGGAAAGAAATTAAGTAAAAAGAAGAGAGAAAAACGTTTGCAGATTGACAATCTCTTTGAGCAAGTGAATAAAGTACTACCCACAGAATGGGCACTCGATTATCTTACTACTTTTGTTAATAAGTTCAACAGACTTGCAGTAAAGCCAAATAGACCATACAAAGGACTTGATACATTACGAAATAAGGACAGGAAATGGAAAAGATTATACAATAAACTCCAAAATATAAAAGTAGAGCTTGGTGATAATGGACTAAACAAGATGATTGATGAATACATAGATTGGTCGTACGGTGGTAATGGTTTATCTTTAATCACCGATATTGTTCGCAATATCCCATCTGAAGACCTGCCAACGAGATATTTAGAGAGTGAAGCCTATGGCCCTGTCATAACAATAGAAAATAAAATGACAAAATTACGTACTGATATAACCAATAGGATAAAGGAGTTACTAAGTGTAAATTTAGGTACTCAAATTGAAGAGCAAAATGAACAGGGGGATTTCTATTTTGAATTTAATGACAATAGCATCACTACCAAAGATGGTAGGCTTATTCTTGGTGTAAGTTATTCTACTGCTAAGAAGATGACTATTGAAACACTGCAATTAGATTATAACGGTAAACGCTTTCGCCCTAGTGATTGGTTCCCTATCGAAATAAAACATATACATACACAGAACTATACGTTTGACTTGAATACCTTAAGAACTATAGCTGACGAGACTTCACAAGAGGCGGTATTTATCGCTAAAGTTGATGGTATTGAATGCAGGTCACATCCTTTTAACATATACAAGTTATTTTGAGGCAGAATTAATTAGCTCTTTATATTGGAGATTCCCGTGAGAGTGACCCGCCTACGGGTGACCCGGCCCCGAGCACCCCGTCGGCACCTTCTGCCTTCACTCCCTCTGGTTTGACCCCGACCCCAATTTCCGCTCACCCGGCCAACACCCCCCCACATACTATTCCCCCATTATGATTGAACAACAATCCTTTTCCATCACGAGAGACCTAAAAGACGGTCCGCCAACTCACCAACCAAGCGCCACAAGTCCTCTACACCCCAACCAACGATCATACCAAACATCGCTCCAGCCCCACCCATGACAGCACTTTGCCTCCGACCCCTTTCACCTTCCTCCAACGCCAGGTGCCCCGCCGGCGGCACACGCCGCCGATAGTCATGGAACCACCTACATCTCCTTCCACGCAGCAGCTCATCCCTCCCATCAGCGTCCCACTCAGCCTCAAATCTATAACAGCCAATGCTCCCCACAAGCCCCCGAACCTCCCCTTCGCCACGCACTATCTGCGCCCTCTCCGCTGGCACGACCTCCACCCCGATTAGACTGTGTTCCAAGTACCCACATGCCACACACCTCACGTGACCCTTCCACAACACTATACAATCACCTCCTTATCTGCCTTACAAGCGCGATGCCTCCCACTAAAGGCCTAAGCCCAAACAGCCTGTTACTACTCCTGTCCTCCCCACCAGCAACCCCACACCCTTTACCCCAACATAGCACAACAACAATCCTTTCCCTTCATAGGGGAGTCAAACAAAAGATAAGCTATCTTAAACAAAATGTCAGGTTGGTGCAATTAGGTGACCTAGGATGGCAAGATAGGTATAATATGGCAAACGGCTAATAAATGAATTGCCTCAAGTTCATAAAATTACGAATCTCCCATTTTGGACATTCTTTTTTCAATTCTGGAAATAATAAGAACGATAGGATATGAGTAATTCTAGACGTAAAACATCTAAGAAAAAGTCGACCAAGAAGCCTCGTAAACCCATGAAAACAAACCAACCTGACGAAATCGTTCAATTGGGACCTGTAACCATTGCGCGATTTGGTAGAGTGTTGTATATGAAATCAAACCTAGACGAGAAGACCCACAAAGAATATATGGAGCAATGGAAAAATGCGCGTCCTCAATTGAAGAAAGATATCAATGAGGCCATCGATCGCTTAGCCGACTTGGTTAAGACACATGATCCACTGATTTTATTGAAGTCTATTGCTTTATCAAATCTCTTTGCTGATCCTGAAACCTATCGTGAAATAACACATGAAGGGTCAGAGGCAAGGGTCGAACTTTTGATGAGCGCTTCTACAGCTTTTACGTATCCTCAAACTCCAATAACACCTTCCTCGGAAGTCCTACAGGAAGTATCCGAGCTTCTTACAAAAACCCTCAATGACGTTTTTTGGTACTTCGGAACTGACATTGCAACTAAAGGCGACCAAGGAGTAGAAAGCGAAATCAGGCAAATGCTAATTGGTCGCGCATTAGGAATACGCGGTG
Source organism: Dehalococcoidia bacterium (assembly GCA_007280145.1). Classification (GTDB taxonomy): domain Bacteria; phylum Chloroflexota; class Dehalococcoidia; order GIF9; family UBA5629; genus QYPU01. Next base: position 3,950 of record QYPU01000068.1, read on the forward strand.
AAGCTTACTGGCAACACATCAAAGAGATGTTCTTGGAGGTATATTCACAGCACAATGAATTTCTCTCTAAGGAATTCGGCTTTACTGGTGGTCAATTTCTTGACACCCTGGAGCACGCTGAACAATGCGTAAATCAGCAAAAGCAGAACATGTTCAGCCAAATTGAAGAGCCCTATAGCAAAGCAAAACAGGCACATGAGATTTTCAAACGATGGGCTAAGGGCAAAGAGCATGAGTTCTCCAACATTCAAGATATGATGGAAGCTTTCTTGTCCGAAAATCCAGACGTAGACAGAGACATGGCCGAATTTAGGCAAGCACTTGAAACCACCGCAAGTATGAACATCTTCAAAGTAACACCAAGAAATGAAACAGACACATCAGTATTAGAGTCAATTTCTTGCAGCTTTGGCGATAACCGTGACTTCTTTGAGAAATTACCTGAATGGAAGGGCTGGCCACTAAACCCGTCTCTTATATTTGAAAGACCAGTTATCTATCACAATGGAGAATTCTATCTGTTTCACATTCCTTTGGCTCTTCGTGCCGCTGGATACCTCTTGGAACGTCTCATTGAGGGCAGAAGCCCTAGATATTACGAATTACAATTCTTACAAGCCAGGGATGAGTACTTAGAGAAGAAAAGCCTGCAATTACTTGAGAAATTACTTCCGGGAGCCAATACCTATGGCAATCTCTATTACCCTATCGTGGCCGATGGTCAAGAATCCTGGGTAGAGACTGACGGTCTGCTGCTGTTTGGGGATACCATCTTTATTCTAGAAGCAAAGGCTGGCAAGCTTACGGCAAGGGCTCGGCGTGGTTCTATACTTAGATTGAAACATAATTTGGAAGAGATTATCGGCAAAGCATATGAACAATCACTTCGCACTCTAAATTATATCAAGTCGAAGAGTGAAGTACAGTTATTTGATGAAAAACACAATCCAGTGATTTCTATTAAGGCTGCAGGAATTAGTGATTTCTTCTTAATAAACATATCATTTGAACAATTAACCTTTCTTGCTGCACATCTTGCCTCTATGAAGAAGCTCGGTATCATTAAGGGTCGTGAGTGGCCTTGGACTGTAAGCCTCAATGATTTGCGTGCCATATCTGAAATATTGGAACACCCAGTAGAATTCATCCATTATCTAAAATGTCGTATAAAAGCAAATGAGATTGAACAGTTACAATTCTTTGATGAGTTGGATATATTCATGGTTTATTTAAAAGAAGGGCTTTATTTGGACAGTAAAAAAGTTAAAGAATTTACCCAGGTTACTACTCTAGGATACACGGAAGACCTCGATTCTTACTTTATGTTCAAGGAAGGACTGCGATCTGAAATTCCTAAGCCGAAACAGCAAATGCCCCCTAACTTTGAAAAACTTATTACTATGCTCGAAGAAAACAGACCGCCAGGATTTGTTAGAGCTGCGCTATTAATGCTCGATTGTGATGATGAATCCAGAAAGAAGATAGACGGCCACCTTGAACGTATAGAAGAAGAATGTCTAGCAGATAAAAAATCCCATTCGTTTAGCTGGGAATTAAAAGATCGTGCGCTTCTAATAGCTTGTGTACCGGCACATATAGAAGACATTATACAAGAATGGGGAAGCAGATATATTCGAGATCATCACATAAGCAATGTTATCGCCATATCTTACACACCAAAATTAACTGATGGAGATATTAGAGTTAAGGTGTTCCAAACCACCTAAATTCACCCTATTCAAGATAGCCTTATAATTTCAGCCAGTTATATTTATTCGGAACAATACTTGCAGAATTATGTTAGTTCCATATGTAGGCTCACAACAATGATTGGTTTAGCTTTAGAAATCGAAGGAACTGCCATAACAATAGAGTTGAATCCTAAGTATATTGAGACTATTAGTTGGACACTTCGTTTTGATTAGTATCTATGGCATTGTCCGCACGCTGCCCAGAAGACTCAATGAGGTGTTGAATGGCATCTATTGTGGTTTCTAACTCAGTCCAAACCTCTGGCATAGCCTTAACTATACCCAAATCGGACGTGTATTCACTGGGTTTTACTTCTTTATCCCCGTAACGTGAAAACTCCTCGTGCGGAAATGTGACGCAAGCTAGTATATACAATCTCAAATAAGCTGTAATAAAGTCTCGGTTCAAGGTCTCGAATATCGGCTCCAGCGCTTTCTCTAATTTTGGCGGGAAAGAGAGGACGGTTAAAATATGCTCACTGGGCATTCTCGCCATTTCCCCTTTTCCTTTATCTACAACTTTCTGGGCTTCTGATGTGTCAGCCATTAGATTGATACTTGGGAAACTAGCACCACATAAACCAGCAAATTGTTTTGCCCAAGGTTGTTCTAACATTCTAAGAAAGAGCTTTGGAGAATCGTGACCTGTCCCCCGAATAGTCTTAGCATCGAGAACGCCAATCAAGGTAAAATATGATTTTGCTGCTTTTTCCACAGCCTGCTGCAAATTGTATGCCGCATTATTATATATTTGACCCTCATAATTGAGTTGAGATGATTTTAGGTCTTTCCTTGCCAACTTAAGCAAAACTTGTGAATCGGTTTGCTGCTCTTTGGTTGGCCCCTTTTTTAATTGTTCGGCAAGTTTCTCAAGTTCTTCTAAAAAATCGGTCATTTACCATTACCTATCATCACTATCGTAGGTCATATCATACACTGTTTATCGAATTGTTCACCATCCCATGACCCCACACCCTACTTCTTAGCCCTCAAAGTCAGCCCCCTCACCAGCAGAACCATGCTTGCCACCAAACACATTCCTGACACAACCACCAAGCACCGAGCAACAACCCACAACCATGGAGGCTTAGCAACCAGGCCCCTAAGCGCCAACAGGAGCCCGACGCTCACCACACACCCCCAACCCCCAGCGCCGACAGGAAGCACACCTTCCGACTATCCATCGCTCCACGCTAAGCCATTGCCTGCTTTCCCGACCATCAGAGGCACCAGCAACCGTCAAACAGCGATTACAGCGCCCTTGTTTCATGCACCTTCTTCACGTTCCCTTATGTCCCAGCAGATGGCGAGCTATGGTCTTGTAACACTCCCACTTTTCTGCAGATGGAGCAGGCTGCCAAAGCCGTGCGGTACGAATGTCGAACTTGTGCTGAAGTGAAACTAATGACCAACAACCAAACTCCGGGTCGCTCCGTATTTCTATGTTTTCCTTCAGTCTCATCAGGATTTGACTGAGCAATACGTCCTGCTCCAGTCGCCTTATTAGACTGACCACCATCTTGCCTTTCCAGCGAAGGCCAACAACCCGTCCAAACATTGGTATAGTCTTTACTCGGACAGTCTTTAGCCACCCTTCCTCCAATATACCTGGACCCGGGATTACGTAAATGTTGGTATATTGGGTCTGCTGGCCTCGACTTTTGCTGACTATGTTAACCCAGCGTATGGGCTCTCCACATATTTCTATCAAGAGCCCCGACCTTCTCCCCCAACCCTCACCTACTACATATCTTTCCGGTCGACCCGCTTCTGCCAGGCGGGCCTTCAGCCCTATAGCACGTAACTCATCTACCAACGCGCCTCTTGGATGCATTCTACTCCCCCCTTATTGCTCCAAATTTTAGAAGATCAAGATGTAAAGCTCATATAGAAGGACGACCACAAATATCACTGCCAACCACCACCGTCTTGCGCGTGACATGGCGAAAATCCCCCAGATGCAAAGCCCAACGATGACTATATTGATAACAGTGCCTATTCCCATTCTATCACTTCCTATTTGTGATGTTTGTAGCCTTGCCTCGTATATGCTTAGCGTATTCTAGCCCTTACTCGCAGTACCCGTCAACACCCCGAGATGAGGAGATGAACCCGTGTGCGTGTAGTTACTAGCTTGCCCCGATTATATACCCAGCCAAAACCGAATAGAATACCCCAGGTTCAGACTCCTACCCGTGATGCCTCTTTCGTGGCTTCACGCTGAGTTTCCCGTGCGAGTCACTCGCCCACGGGTGGCCATCCTCCACCTGTAGACAAGTGACTCTCACCTAAATGGGGATTGCTGAGGCTAAAGAAAAGCACGAGCTGGCGAGACACTGCCAGAAAGATATTGACAGGGCACTACCTCGTATGGCAAAGTATATAAAGCTAACCTTGTAGGGGGTGTGCGTCATGAAAAAAGTAGCTATCGTCACTGACAGTACATGTTGTCTGCCGAAGGAGTTGGCGGAGAAGTACGATATTTGTGAGGTGCCTCTGGAAATAGTCTATGAAGGTAGGAGCTACCGCGATGGAATTGATATAAGCCCTGACGAAGTCTACAAGATTATGCGAAAAAGAGAGAATCTACCCACTACCTCAACTGCGTCAATCGGGGATTTCCTGGCTGCCTACCGCCAGTTAAGCCAGAAAGCGGAATCTATACTCTGCATCACCGTTACCAGCCTGCAAAGTCAAACATTTGAGGCAGCATCAGAGGCCAGGGAGATAGCGAAAGAAGAGCTTCCTGACACTACTATCGAGGTACTGGACAGCCGGGCTGTATCCGGCGCCCTGGGGTTTATTGTTCTGGAGGCGGCTCGCGTAGCCAACCAGGGGGCAGAGCTAGCTGAGGCAGCTGAGGCAGCGCGAGCTATGATGAACAGGGTGAATTTCCTGGCGATGCTGGATACCCTCTACTACCTCGCCAGAACTGGCCGTATTGCCAGGGCGGCAGCTTGGGCTGGGTCAGTGTTGAGCATGAAGCCTGTTGTTGAGCATTCCCCCGCGATAGGAGAAACAACGCCTATAGCACGTCCCAGAACCAAGCCAAAGGCCATAAAGCTCATGCTGGAGCTAATGGCACAGCGGATGGGGGATTCCAGAGTGCACGTCCTGGTGCACCATGCTGATGAATTGGAGGAGGGGAAAAAGCTCATGGCCGAGATTGACTCAAGATTCAGTTGCGTTGAACTTTATCTCACCGAGTTTACTCCTATCATGGGGGTTCATGCCGGCCCAGGTGTTCTGGCTATCTCTTTTTACGCTGATTAAAACGTCGATTTTTTGCTATGCGAGTTATCCGCCCACGGGTGACCGCCTTCCACCTATAGGCAGGTGATTCTCACCTAATGCAAAAGTTAAAAATCAAAATGACAGGTTAAAATCCAAAGGTGTTAACTCTTGTGTTATGGCAAAGGTTGCTTCTCTTTGTCATTGCGAGACACAGAGTGCCGTGGCAATCTCGGTGGGACTGCGGGGGAG
>QYPU01000094.1 GCA_007280145.1 Dehalococcoidia bacterium
GCAGGAGAAACCCCAGGCTGTACGCAGTCGATTATCAAACTGATTATTATCATAGAGAATAACCAGCTCAGATGACCTTGATTCAGGTAGTGCTTGAGGTGAAGATGTGGTAGGTGCCTTCGCTGGAGGTGTCGGCGTGCAGCCATAAGCCAGAAACAAGCCTAATGCCAAAAGGAACATCACTCTCCTCATCTCCAACTCCTAGCCAAGGCTTCCTGAAACCCTAATCTGCTCAGCTCAGGTTAGTCATAAATATAGCACAACTTGACATGGTCCGCACTGCCCCAGCCGCGCATAGGAAGAAATCTTCAATCTGGCCTTGGCGTCACAACACGCTACTTTATTGGGACACGATAAGAAGTTACACACTTCGCTATTAAATACGTAGGGGGTACGTGAGTCTCACAGCTGAGCTAGAGCATCCTGCCAACTGCGTAGCCAGCCTTTGTGGCCTCAAAGATACGCCCCGCGCTGAATGAATCGCCAATGTTATGTATCTCCGGAGCGACGCGCTCCTTGACGCAGACCTCATACAGCCTGTCATCTGGTTCTAGGCCGACAGCCAGAACCACCAGGTCCGCTTCGATGTCTATCTCCTTTTCCTTAACCAAGATCTTCTTTCCCAGAGGATTCTTGATGTTCTCTGGCAGTACTGGAGACCATGTGTTGTATGGGTCAGGTACCGTGGGGGAGACGTTTTTGCTAATCTTAATCGCGTTCTGGCCAACGCTCTGGAGCTTAGCGCAATTCAGTAACTGTACTCCTGCCTTTTCTAGATAATGTATTAGGTGACTACGGTTTGCCGTACAGACACCTTTCATGAAGTAGGGCAACATCTCTACGATGGTAACATCTTTGCTCATCTCGTAAACCAGCATATATGCCACTTCGCAGCCAACTGAACCACCGCCGATGACCACCACCTTGTTGGCCTTCGCAGCCGTCAAGGTGTTGCGGAGTAGATTCACGGCCTGCACTACGTGTGGCAAATCAATTCCCTCTACAACCAGCTTTATTGGACGTGCCCCGGTGCAGGTGACGACAGCATCAAATCCCTCCCCCTTGAGCAACTCTGGTGTAGCCTCTGTACGCAAGCGGATCTTGAGTTGATAACTTCGGGCTGTTTCCTCCACCTGGTTTTCCAAATACTGCAGATAGTTGGCGACATCGTATTTGAACTTAGGTACAGAGCCGGGAATCAGCTCACCACCCACTTTATCCAGCTTTTCGAATAATGTCACATGATGCCCTCGTTGCGCAGCAGTGCAAGCACAGAGCATTCCAGTTGGACCGGCACCGACGACAGCGACCTTCTTGGGCCTGGAGGTGGGGACGAGTTCAGTGCATAGTACGTCTTCGAACCCGGTGCGAGGGTTCACGGCACACTGCGGATGTCCACCCTCGATGAATTCATTCAGGCAGGCCTCCTGGTCGCCGATGCACGGACGGATATCGCATACGCGGCCAGCATAGGTTTTATTAGGCCACTCTGGGTCGGCCAACAAGGGACGGGCCAGCATAATCATGTCGCATAGCCCCTCACGTAGGGCCTGTTCAGCCAAGTCAGGATACCCTAGTTTGCCCACGGCTACAACCGGCACGGGTAATCCCATGTTTGACTTAATCCCTTGCCTGGCAAAGTAGTCTTTAACCAACTTAGCAATCGGTAGGTAGCATCCTGGTGGCATTGCCGTGGGCGGATGCGGCAGCCACCAGTTGTCATAGCAGCCCAGGTCAACATCGAACATATCCACTCCGGCCTTCACCAGGTTAGCCATATAATCCAGTGTCATCTCAACTGTACGTTCTTTGGCAAACTTCTTCAATGCGCTCACTTTGGGTAACCGCTGGCCATAGGTCTCATTCAAGGCTAGCGAGAGGTCGATGCGGTACATTATCGGATAGTCAACCCCGCAGCGTTGGCGGATATGTTTAACTAGCTCGATGCCGAATGCTTGCCAGTTGGCAAAGCGACCGAACTTCCGGCGGTTGAAGGCGGTGTTTGTCATCTGCTCTAACAAGTATCCTTCATGTCCGTGAAGATAAACTCCATCAATGAGCAGTGCCTTAGCGTCGGCGGCCGCCTGCCCCGCATTTTTTATAATCTTTAGGCACTCGCCATCTCGCAACGGCCTGCAAGGCACAGCTGGAATATAGAAATTAGGGTTCCATGAGGCTGAGACAGGCAGCCTGAACTTCTTTACCAAGCACTCAGGGGAGGCCACACGGCCTAAACCAGGGCTGAGCTGAATAAAGAACTTGGCACCATAGGCATGTATACTCTCGGCCAGTATCCTCCAGCCGGGGAAGACGGTGCGTGTGCGGTCGATACGAGGTAGCAAGCTGAGGTCGCCCGGCTCTGTTACCGAGGCTTCGACATTATAGCTAACCAACACCAAACCAGAGGTGATCAAGCCCACACCGCCTTTCGCACGCTCGGTAAAGTACTGGAGCATCTTGTTACTAGGCCGGCCAGTCTCATCGCATAAGCCGACATTGCCCATGGGGCCCATAACGATACGGTTCTTGATTTTGATATTGTTGATCTGGATAGGAGAGAATAAGTGGTAGTAGGGAAACAGATGGTCTGTCATCCTACCGTCTGCCAAGTGCTCTTCGTCGAGGAACCATCCGCCATAGCTTTCAACGAGATCACTGATAACCCTCTGAATTTTATTTTCCATCAAGCCCTCCTCACATACATGCAGATTGGCTTACCGATGACTCCACTTTCACATGAAGCAACATTGACACCAGACTTCTCTGTTGACTATCTGGTTTACCCATTATTTTCCCTATATACAAACAACGCCGTTGGGCTTGGCACGATTGTAGCATCTGAAGCAATGACCTTCAAGCTTGGTGTAGCAGCTCTCCGCTTATGAAAGAGAGTAGAACGTAACCCTCCAAGGCTGGCATCATCTACAGCTGAACATTCCGCTAAAAGGTGCAATTGAAGAACCGTTGCCGGCGGAGACAGAGGATACTATCCGCTCTATTTTGATAGTCGCCACGAGCTAACCATCAGTATGCTAGCGATGAGGTATGGCAGGCCGATTAGCACCCATGCAAAGACGTGACTGTGGCCAGCATAGCAGCTTATGTGTATGCCTAGACCAACCGAGGTAAGAAATAGCAGTATCCCAGAGATCGCATCTTTCCACCAGGAAAGAATGCCCCCGGCTACCGCTATCACTCCCAGAAAAACTAATGTGCCAGTTTCTATCGTAATTGGACCTGCACCTTCAGTTATGGCCGAACCAATCAACATAACCACAAACCAAATGGCTGCAATAGATGCTATAATCCGTCCTGCCCACCTCAGAAGGTTGATAAGATTAGAGTGGTGACCATCCAAATCGGTTTCCTCCCGGTATGAATTGAAGTCCCGGTTGATACGTACTGTTAAGATAAACTGTTGGTCACCCGGTGTCAACTATTTGGGTCGCCAGAGGAGCCCCCTTGCCTTGTTCGGACGTAAAAGATGTTGCACGCAATGAGTATTTGTTGAATATTCTTGCCTGATAGCCAACCGTCCATTAGAATATTGCCTCCTCACGGGAGCGTTAATTGCAGGAGTATTCCTTTTGTGGTATACTTAAAACAAGTTCCAGTTTAGGTTATAACAAGCTTCTCGGAAGTTACTTGCACGTAGTTTTCTTAAGTATTGGATGACCCGAACTCTGACTAATTATAAAGAGAGGAGGTCATCCAATGAGTTTTCAGGACAAGTCCATCCAGTGCTCCGATTGCGGCACCACGTTTACTTTCAGCGCTGAAGACCAGGAGTTTTTCCGGTCCAAAGGCTACACCAACGAGCCGAAGCGCTGTCCGGAATGCCGCCTGGCAAGGAAGTCAGAACGTAACGGCAACAGCAGTTACGGAGCCCCGCGCCAGATGTTCCCCGCGACCTGCGCCGAGTGTGGCAAAAGCACCGAAGTCCCGTTTCAGCCTCGCGGTGATAAGCCAGTTTACTGCAGTGATTGCTACCGGAAAGTCCGACCTAGTAGATAAGTGAGGTTAAGCCGTGAGTCACATCCAGGTTGGACAACCGGCTTGGATGTGACTCGGTTAAATTTGAGTTTTGTCTTTAGAAGTATCAATACATGAAGGTGAATCACAAGAATCGCTGCTGCGCCGCTTTTAGCTAATGGTGCAGATGAGTGGGGTCTTGCGGGAGGTTAAAGTCAACCGTCATTTTGTATCTAAGGGCGATGCTGCCCGCATTAAGGCAAAAAACAGCGCTAGAAGAAGGCGCCGTCAGGGATATTAAACAGAACAGGGACTAAAATCCGAGATAGGAGAGGGCAGATTATGAAAATTTATGTAGGCAATCTATCATTTGATGTTACCGAGGACGAGATTACGGCAGAATTCGGCACTTATGGCAAGGTGGAATCTGTCGCCATTCCTTCCGACAAGTTCAACGGACGGCCCAGGGGCTTTGCCTTCGTGGAAATGGCATCGAAGTCGGAGGCCGAAGCCGCCATCGCGGGTCTTAATGGTAAAACGTTAAGAGAGCGGACTATCGTGGTTAATGAGTCCCGCCCTCGCGCAGACAACAGGGGTGGTGGTTCCTACGGCGACAGGAGGAGTGGCGACTATGGCAGCGGTGGTTACGGCGGTGGTAGGGGTGGCCGGTCGGGTGGTGGCAGGCAGCAAAGATATTAGCCACTTGGCGACTCGACTTCGTACCGACAGTCGCGTAAGCCTTTACTGACTCACCCGTCACAGATCGAGGCAGCGTAACCGATTTGGCAAAAAAGGGAATGCACGATGAATATCTATATGGGCAACCTATCGCTCGAAACGACCGAAGACGAATTGCGAAAAGAGTTCACGGAATTCGGGGGAGTGCTATCCGTCACCATCATGAACGACAAGTATATCGGCAGCGGCCAACCGAGGGGCTACTAATATGTTGAAATGGCCTCGAAATCCGAAGGCGCAGCCGCGATTGCCAACCTCGAAGGGAAAAAATTGAGGAACTAGGTTATTAATGTCGTTGAAGCTCTTCCTCTCTCAAATAAAGGCAGAACGGTTTCCCTCAACATCAGAAGCAGCCGACCTAATAAAAAAAGAGAAAGAAGATACATAATTAATTAGACACCTGTACTGCAGGTGTCTAATCGGTATTTTTTCAAGGAGTTTAATGAATTTCGAAACCTTTAATTTTCATCCGAGCATCATGGCCGGTGTACGTGCGCTCGGTTATTCCATACCCACACCAATACAA
>QYPU01000069.1 GCA_007280145.1 Dehalococcoidia bacterium
GTACGTCCCTGGGTATTGACGCCTGGAAGCTCCTCCACATAGCCAATATACCAGTTTCCCCTCTTTTCAATGACTCCAGTAAACTCTCGTGACATCCTTCTCTCCTTACACTTTCCTGAGTCGATACCTCTTCATTGGCTCAATGACTTCAATAACAAGCCTATCTGCTACTTTAAGCTCAGAATGTTTTTGAAACCAATCAGCCAGATTGTTATACATCCAAATACCAGACCCCCCTCTCCACACATAGGTTTCAAAAACGCCTATGTCGGTCTCAAGCTCAAATGGTTCCATGGAACTTGGGAAAAAGCCACTATATTTCTTTTGAAAAGAGAGCCGACGCTTCTTTAAATACGAAGGGTGCAAAGTAACTTCGGCCCAATTGGGCGGTGGTGGATGAACTATCGGTTGAGGTGGGGACGGTCTCACTCTAATAGGCAATGGTTCAATTAAAGGTTCAAACAAATGCGCATGAACGCTTAAGCCACAGCCTTCTCTGGCAAAAGTCTGAAACTCAACAACTTTGGTTTGCAGTGACTTAGACACAATGTCGCAAACCTCTGTGAGTTCTGGAGTGGCTTTATTTATTACAATAACTAGTGTTGGGCTCATTGTAATAAGGCCCGATAAGAACTTATGTCTTTCTACCTGTTGAATCCTTGCCCTAACCCAAGCTGCTAAAATGAGATTGTTAGCTATCTCATCATCAATCGCGTTAGCTATCTGATTCTGACTTAGAGGGTTTTGTATTCCCTTGACGAATTTACTTATCTGCGGGACGATGTGGTCATACAGTGAATGCGATGATAGCTCCACTTCCACAATATACCAACATGGTGCCTGGTCAAAAACAACCACATATCCGTCTGGGATAGAGCCAACCCCGGCTCCAGTTTTCAATTTCCGCTTGAGGTCAAAATAACAAGCATTTTCGCCAAAGATATCCTCGGCATGTTCTTTGACTATCTGCTCAAATTCATCTTCCCTTGGCGGTGTCCACGGTTCATACTTTACGCCGTCTATCAGCAGCATCTTTTGTGCTCCTTCTCCCGCAGTTCCCTCACCCATTGGTAAGTCCCTTTTTCTACAAGCTCAGGATGGTCCTCATCCTTCCAAGCTCCGGCTGCCTCCCGCAGCGCTTGCAGAAACTGAATCCTCTTTAATTCCTTTCTCGTTGCCTTTACCATAAAATTAACTCTGCTTCCTCAGAGGATAGGGCAGAGCATCTGCTCTGCCTGGAGGCTGGAGCAGATGCTCCAGCCTACCCACCATAGAGACCTGTCCCTACATCCTTTTAAATATTGAATGACCATAAACATCGCACTACATCGTCCATGTAATCCAACTGATGTAGTGCGACCTTTTAAGGTCGCCTTAAGCGAGGCTAAAGCCTCGCACTACTTCTTTCCAGCTAAGAGCTCGACCACCCTATCCAGAATCCTATCGGCCACTTCCCTCTTAGGCAAAAGAGGCAATTCCTCAACTTTATCCTCACGGTCGATTAGCACCACCTGGTTAGTATCAGCCCCGATGCCACTATCGGCAGCCGTGATGTCATTGGCAGCAATGAGGTCAAGCTGCTTCTTATGAAGCTTTTCTTTGGCATTTGCCACCAGATTTTCGCTTTCAGCAGCAAAGCCGACACGAACAAAGTTTCCCTTTACTTCCCCAAGAATATCCGGCGTCCTCTCCAGTTCCAAAGTCAAGCTAGAAACCTGCTGCCGCTTAATCTTGCTCTCAGAGACCTTCACCGACCGGTAATCAGCCACTGCTGCTGCCATAATCAAGGCATCTGCTTTAGCTACAGCTTTCTTCACCGCCTGATACATCTCCTGGGCAGTCCTAATATCAACCATATCCACGCCGGCTGGTCTGGGAAGAGCACTGGGTGCGCTTACCAATACTACCTGAGCACCACGGTCTCTAGCCGCTTCAGCTAAAGCATAACCCATCTTGCCCGAGGAGCAATTAGTCAGGCATCGAACCGGGTCAACAGGCTCCTGAGTGCCACCGGCAGTGACCACAATCCACTTGCCTGCCAAATCACCGCCTTTGCCCAGCACCTGGCAGATAGTGCCTAAAACTTCGTCTATGTCAACCAGCCGTCCCAGGCCCATTTTACCTGAGGCAAGCCGACCATAAGCAGGACCAATAATTGCAAAATCACGAGCCTGCAGCTTTACCAGATTATCCTGGGTGATTGGGTTTTCATACATATTCACATTCATTGCTGGAGCCACAATCACCGGTGCTTTAGTTGCCAGCACCGTGCAGGAAAGCATATCATCAGCAATTCCAGCAGCTAATTTAGCAATAATATTAGCTGTGGCTGGAGCTATAACCACCACATCAGCAGCCTCAGCCAAAGCCACATGCTCGACACTATACTCAGATGCTAAATCAAACATCTCGGTAACCACAGGCCTGCCAGTAATACTACGAAAGGTAATCGGAGTTATGAACTTGGTAGCTGCCTCGGTCATAATGACCTCAACATCGGCCCCTGCCTGAGTTAACTGGCTGGCCAAGTAAGCAGCCTTATAAGCGGCAATGCTGCCAGTTACTCCTAGCACTACAGTTTTATTAGTTAGTGTCATACTTCACCCCCTGCAGCCTCTACGGCTTGTTCATCTCGTGAATCAAACGCAACCCAATCAGCGTCAAGTCAGGGTTCACTGTTTCAATTACCGTCGTTTCCTGAGCCAGAAGCCCAGCATAGCCCCCAGTAGCCACCACTTTTGCCTTACTTGCTAACTCCTGCTGAATTCGAGACACTATACCTTCAATCAATCCAACATAACCAAAGACTATCCCAGACTGCATAGCAGCAACGGTATTCCTGCCAATGGCCTGCTTGGGAGAAGTCAACTCCACTCGAGGCAGCGCAGCAGTCCGAGTAAACAAAGCCTCAGTGCTAATAGCAATTCCTGGAGCAATAGCCCCACCTAGATAATCTCCTTCCTCAGAGACAACATCAAAGGTAGTAGCAGTACCGAAGTCAATGACAATCACGGGACGGCCATATAGCTGATGAGCCGCTACAGCATTCACTATCCGGTCGGCGCCAACCTCCCTCGGATTATCCATACAGATTCGCACCCCTGTCTTAACACCGGCTCCCACCACTAAAGGAGAAACCTTCAGATAGCGACGGCAGACTTCTTCGAAAACGCCTACAAGCGGGGGAACAACACTGCATAATACCGCATCTCCGATTTGAGAAGCAGCTAAACCCTGGCGGTCGAAAAAATTGAGTATTAAGCTAGCATATTCATCTGGCATACGATGGACCCCAGTAGCTACCCGCCAGGTAGCTTTCAGACTACCATCATCAAAGACACCAAAGATAATATTAGTATTGCCAATATCAAGAGCTAACAACATAACACTCAATCAAAATATGACCTCAATTCCTGGCATGCTTCAGCTACCTTTTTAATCCTTCCAAATCTTAAGCCTCTTCCGCCTGTTTAAGTGCCATTATCACCTTGGGCAAAGCTGGCAAAAGGTCACCAGCCAACATGCCGGCATCGCCTACCTCTCGCCTGACCATTTCTCCAGCCTGCCCATGAAGATAAACTCCACAAGCTGCAGCATCAAAAAGAGGCAGGCCCTGAGCCGCCAACCCAGCAATCACCCCGGTAAGGACATCCCCAGTCCCCGCCGAAGCTAAACCTGGATTAGCTACCTGGCTGATTTTGCCCCGTCCATCAGATGCCGCAACAACAGTATAAGCTCCTTTGAGCACAATTACCTTTTTCCATTCCATGGCTACTTTTCGGGCTATCTCCAACCGCTGCCACTGTATCTCATCTACCGAAACTCCCGTCAACCGTGCCATCTCACCAGGATGTGGCGTAAGTATAGCATCCTGACTTAGCTTCTGCCACCAGTTCGGTATCTGAGCTAAGGTATTTAGGACATCAGCATCAAGAACCAAGGCTGGGGAAGAGGTCTGTGGTAAGCCAAACAGGGTGGACTTGATAAATTCCACAACTTGGGCGTTTTGCCCCAGCCCACACCCCATAAGCAAAACTCCGTAGCTAGGCAACCATTGCTCCAGAACTGATGCCGCCTTGGAAGCGATTATCCCCACTTCAGCTTCTGGCAGAGGAGCATAAGTTACCTCAGTCAGCTTTGTCGCCAGGATTGGCTGAAGACTCTGAGCAGTAGACAGCGTTACCAGGCCAGCCCCTGCCCTGGCTGCTCCCATACAGGCAAGATAAGCAGCCCCGATATAGTTGATTGAACCAGCTACTACCATCACCCTGCCAAAGCTCCCCTTATTAGCATCAAGAGGACGCTCAGGCAACACCGACTTTACCCAATCTTCAGTGATAAGCTCAGTATTTATATTTTTAGCTAGAGCCAACGGTATGCCAATGTCAGCTACAATAACCTTGCCAGCCCTTTCGGCGCCAGGAAAATTGAATAAGCCCAGCTTGGGATAGGCAAGAGTGACGGTAGCATCAACATAAGGACAGCTTGGGTCAACAGCACCGGTGTCAGAATCAAGCCCTGAAGGCATATCCACGGCAATAATGAAAAGCTCAGGGTGTTCTCCCCTGGCTGCAGCTACTCTGGTCAACACCTCCTTGAATGTACCCTCAATGGCTCGACTTCTACCTGTACCGAGTACAGCATCAATCACCACCTCCGAAGATGATAAGAGCTTGCCTAAGCCAGCATAGTCTCCATCCTGGTCGGACTGAATAGCAGCTATATCACGCTCTTGGGCTAAAGCCAAGTTCTTGTCGCCAGATGGGCGCTGACTACACAGGTAGAGACTAACCTCAGCCCCCCAATCCTCAAGGTAACGGGCTGCCACCAAGCCATCGCCACCATTATTGCCCAGGCCAACTATAACCAAGATATGCTTCCCGATAACACTCCCAAGAAGTTTTCTCGTCTCCTCGGCTACAGCTCGCCCAGCGTTCTCCATCAGTGCCTCGGTAGTCAAGCCAACGCTGGCAGCACCGCGGTCTAACTCCCGCATTTGCTCCGCAGTAACAACTTTCATAAGCCCAAACCACCTTTCATCGTTCTTAATTCTCCGGCATAAACTCTTCCAGCTCTTTGCTCATTGCCTGCCAGTGCGTTCCACGCCAGTAGACACGGTGGCACAATGGACATTGCATATACTGGCTCTGGGTCTTAAAAACATAGGGCGGTACTAAGTCACGCACCTCATCTCTATCCCTCTCTACTAACTTTTCGTTGCATTCGAGGCAAAGAGAGAATGGCCTGAATTGACAGTCCAGGTTCAAAACGTCAACAAGCTGTCGCAACTGAACCTTAGGGTTATCATCCTCAATAAGAATGGCCTTGAGCCTACCGCTGGTTACTAACCACCGCTTCATAACCTGTGTATCCTTAGTCAAAACCACCCTATCTTGAGACAGAGCAATTTTAATCATCTCACCATCATCTTTCGCAGTGAAAAGCAAGGCATCATATCCCATTATCCTCAGCCATTTTGCCAGTTTACCAACATTATTATCAACAATAAACTTAACTTCCACAACTTACCCCCAGGCTAGCCTTTAACTCAACTGACCCGAAGGGGATTAAAATTAACTCCGTAGTCGTAGACATCGATGCCCTCTTTCCGCTTCAAATAACCTACGACACCGTAGGTCAATGGAGTAGCTACAACTTCATAGGCTGTTTTCACCAGCCAATGACTCAGAATCATGGTGCCCAGCGCAGAAAGAGGCAAAACCCCCCAAAAAGCAATAGGTAGAACAATTGAAGTATCGATACCCTGTGCCACCAAAGTGGAACCGATGGTTCTTGTCCATAACCACCGACCTCTGGTCTTAATTTTCATTTTGGCCAGGACGAAAGAATTAGCAAACTCAGCGACTAAATAAGCTACAAAGGAAGCTAATAGGTAGCGAGGGGTACTGCCCAAAATGCGCTCATAGGCACTTTGCGCCTCAAAAACTGGTGCCGAGGGCAATATCTTGCCTCCCCAAATGGCTACCACAGCAATCAAATTACACAAAAAGCCTAACCATATTACGCGCCGCGCTTGTTGGTAGCCGTAAACCTCAGTGAGAACATCACCGATGATATAGTTCAGAGGAAAGATTATTATCGCTGCCGGGAGGACTAACCCACAAATGTTTATCTGCTTGACGATTATAATATTAGCCGTAATTAGACAGGTAACAAAAAGGGCGGCCACCACCACAAACCTATGAGAAGCAGTCATCTGAAAGCACTTGCCTTTACACCTGAACTAAAACCTAGAGCCAATGCCTGCGGCGGAAGAAAAAGAGCATGGCCACAGCAATGCCAAACATAACGAAAAACAACCCAGCCAGAGGCAACAGACTGCCCTGTTGCCCACCAGGCAATGGCACATTCATACCATAAATGCTGGCAACAAGTGTACCTGGTGCCAAAAGCGCCATGACGATAGTCAGCACCCGCATTATTTCCTGAATCCGATGTGAGGTCAACCAATTGCTGGTTTCCGCCAGCCCATCCACCACTTCCTTACAGTCTTCAAGGCCATCCCAAATTTTACGGGCATGGTCGGCGATATCGCCAAAATAGGCTTCCTGGTCCTCTTTAATAAAGGGGTACTCCTTCTGCTCCAATGCCTCAAATACACCAACCTGAGGATGAACAACACGACGAAAAGAAATGAGGTCCCGGCGGATTAGCGAGATTTGACGAACCGTCTCCGGGACTGGCCGAGCAAAAATGAGGTCTTCCAGCTTATCAATATTGTCTATTATTTTATTTAGAATTGGGAAACAGTAGTTAACCAATCTATCCAGTATATAATAAAGCAGATAGCTCGAACTCCGGCTCATGTAACTCTTGCGCGTTTCCTCGTCAAGCTGGCACTCCTTAAAAAACTTGGCCAGCGGCTTAAGGTCACCCGAACAATGAACAGTGACCACATAGTCCTCGCCAATGAAGATATCAACTTCACTAGGTGTGGTTACCCGATTCTGCTTATTAAATACGGGAAAATGAAGCACAATAAAAAGGTGGTCATCATATCCGTCGATTTTGGGACGCTGCACCCGACTTAAGACATCGTCCAGATTTAGAGGATGGAAGTTATGAAAGTGCTGAGCCAAATACTCTACCTCTGGAGCAGACGGATTTTCAATGTAAACCCAGGTCAGCTTGCCATAGGTAACCATCTCCACTTTTGACTTCTTTTCTTCATCAACCGATGATACTGGCATGTCGCAACCACCAAAGATAAAATCTCGACCTATTTTACCACAAATTAACGGCTAAAGTGACCATAAGAGCATATTTTATCTGTGACAGCAAATCAGCACTACCTCAACGCTCTTTTAGCAAAACCTATTGACAAGATGATGGTATAATCTACCATCAGCGTTTCACCAATTCTGGAACCGACAAAGATATGCCTGGACATGAGTGAAATCAAGATAGTTTCTTTCGATGCCGAAGGCACACTGGTAACACCCGACTTCAGCTATGCTATTTGGTTTGAAGCTATTCCTCAACGCTATGCCCAGAGGAATGGCATTGATATTTACCAAGCTCGAAAAATTGTCGAAGAGGAATATCAGAAGTTAGGCGACCAGAGGCTGGAATGGTATGATATCAGGTATTGGTTCGACAAGCTCGAATTGGGGGCTCCCGACCCTCTACTGGACAAATGCCAAGGTAGGGTACGTTACTATCCAGAAGTCAGAGATGTGCTATCGTCTTTAAGTGAAAGATTTACACTTGTTGTAGCTTCCGGGTCAATGCGGGAATTCCTGCAGCGCCTTCTTCGAGACATTGAACCCTATTTCACCAGAGTTTTTTCCTCACTCTCTGATTACAAGCAATTGAAAACCGCCGAATTTTACCTGAGCATGTGCCAGGCAATGAAAGTCCAGCCCAAACAGGTCGTTCATGTTGGCGATAACTGGCAATTCGATTTCGCTGCCTCCAGTGAAATAGGTATTCATGCATTCTACCTTGATAGAAAAAAACAGGGTGACTGCCCAAACTCATTGGAAAACCTGACACAGCTGAAGGCCTACCTGCTGGGTTGATACAAACCCTAAGGAGCCATCTCTGCCAGTAATTCATTTACCAATAAAATATGCTGCGTTTGTCCAATAACCTGTCCTAGAAAGCAAAAGACTGCTGGCAAGGATGAATAGCAGGGCTTCAGGGAAAAGCTAGCGTCACTAAGTAAAAGAAGGAGGCTTTGCCTGCCTGGCTCTGATAACTAAATTAGTGGATTCATGCAGAATATCACCCGGAAGGCAAGCCTTTTACCCTGTACTCACGAATTAAAGATGCCGATACCGCTCATTGGACACGGCTGGTTGAAGCCTTCAGCATCACAGCCTTTCTATTTTAACCTGGGGAAGAAGCCTTTCTACATCCTCCCGGCGGCATAGTTCGGTGCCCGGGGTCATTGCTGTGGCTGCTCCAGCAGCCGCTGCCAAACGACAGGCTTCCTCAAGCCCATCTCCCTGGCTTAGCTTCAGTACCAGCCCGGCTATTGCTGAGTCGCCAGCACCTACAGTGTTCCTCACTTCTACCTTCGGTGATGTTACTTTTAAAACTTCATCTTTATTGGCAGCGATAAGTCCATGTTTACCCCGGGAAATTAACACCACCTCGATTCCTTGAGCAACCAGAGTCTTGGCTGCCTGAACAATATCCTCCTCAGTTTTCAGCTCAGTCCCTAATAATTCTTCAGCCTCATGGACATTGGGTTTGATAACATTCGGCTTAGCCTTTATTCCCTCCTTTAACCACTCGTCATCAGAATCAAGGACAGTTTTTACACCATAACTTTCCGCTCCCTCTATCAGCAGGCTGTATATGTTGTCAGGTACCCCTGGCGGCACACTGCCAGCAAAAACTATAAAAGCAGGTTTTGATTTAATGTGTACTATCTTATCTATTAAGCTCTCCAACTCACTTGCGGAAACGCATGGCCCTGGGGCATCAATTCTGGTTTGGCGGCGAGTTTTCAAATCGGTGATGATAAAATTGCTCCTTATGTCCCCCTTAATCGGAGTAAAGTCGCTTGGCACTCCCTGCTGCTCCAGGAGATGTTTCAGTATGTTACCATCAATGCCACCGATGAAGCCGTAGGCGACAGTCTCTCCGCCCAGTTCATGAAGGACTCGGGAGACGTTAATTCCTTTGCCGCCAGGGTCTCGGCGCAGGCTAGTCCACCGATTGGCTTCATCCACCACCAGCCCATCCACGGTAACTGTCTTATCCAGGCTCGGATTCAATGTAACCGTAGCAATCATTTAGACCCTTTCCACTTTTACTAAATTAGTGCTGCCAGACACACCAATAGGTACACCGCCAGTGATAACCACTAAGTCACCGTCTCGAGCTAGCCCAGCTTCTTTAGCCACTCTGGCTCCTCGAGTAAATAGATTGGCTATTCTTGAAGGCTCAGGAACCTGAAAGGCATGTACTCCCCAGGATAGAGATAGCTGTCTCTGCGTCACCTGGCTGGGAGTAATCGCCAGAATTGGTACTCCAGGGCGATATTTAGCGACGCGCTTGGCGGTGCTCCCTGAGGAGGTGAAGGCAATAATAGCGACTGCTCCCAGTTGGTGAGCGATATGGCAAGCAGCATAGCTGATGGCATCGTCAGTTTGGGGCTGGGGGTCCCTGCCTTTGTTTATCAAAATCTCCTCGTAAGGTAAAGCTGCCTCTGCCTCTAATATAATCTGCACCATCATAGACACGGCTTCCTTGGGATAGTTACCAACAGCAGTTTCTTCCGAAAGCATAAGAGCATCAGCGCCATCAAAGACGGCGTTAGCTACATCAGTGACCTCAGCTCGAGTGGGCCGAGGGGCATCCACCATCGACTCCAGCATTTGGGTAGCCACAATAACAGGTTTCCCCAGGTGGTTGCATTTCTGAATGATTTTCTTTTGAGCTATGGGCACTCTTTGTATGGGAATCTCAATGCCCAGGTCGCCACGAGCAACCATGGCTCCATCAGCTACTTCTAGTATCTCATCAAGGTTGTCCAGAGCTTCGCGCCTCTCGATTTTGGCAATAATCGCCGTGGTTGCCCCCTTTTGCTGGAGAAAATGCCGTACCTTGAGAACATCACTGGCTTCTTTGATAAAAGATAAAGCTACAAAGTCTACGTTGTGCTTCAAGCCAAAAAGGAGGTGATTCCAGTCCTCTTCGGTGATTGCGGGAGTGTCCCAGGTTACCCCGGGAACGTTTATACCTTTATCCTCACCAAGCCTGCCCCCAACTATTACCTGGCAATTAACATCAGCATTGCTGGTAGCTACTACTCTTAACTTTATAGCACCATCATCGAGGAATATGATGTCACCGGGCTTGACATTCTTTGGCAAGTCGGGCAAATATGCAGACACCTGGTGCTCATCCCCTAGCACTTCCTTAGTGGTGAGGATAAAGTTAGCATTTTCCTTAAGCTCAACCGCACCTTTCTTGAGCTTACCAGTTCTATCTTTCGGTCCAGGAAGGTCTTGCATTATGGCTAGTGGTAAGCCAAGTTGTTTAGCCACCTGGCGAAGAGCTCTTACACGACTGGCATGCTCCTTATGAGTGCCATGGGAGAAGTTGATACGAGCCACATCCATGCCAGCTTCGAGTAATTCTTTTATCACTGAGGCTGAACCCGTACTCGGACCAATAGTGCAAACTACTTTTGTCCTTCGGGGTGAATCAATATGTAGAATATCCAAAGGCATTCTATTGCCTCAGTAGCCCTTATACCAGCTCTCCGGGACAGCAACTAAATTATGAGCCTCAACACCAAATTTGCGATACCAGGGGAACCCATACTTGGCAGCTATTCCTGCTAGCTCTTTCAACCTGTCAACTACGGTAGTCGACAAGAACTTTACCCGTTCTTCCTTGTCTCCAACTTGTATCGCTTCCTGCCAGATAGCCCGACCGCCAAGGAAGCCAGAAGCACCTGCCTGGCAGGCAATCTCCACTTGCTTAAGGAACATTTCATAGTCAACACCAGCGCTTAAGATAACCCAAGGCACCTGTGAGACCTCGTCCAATTGCTGGCATATTTCTAAAAGCTTCGCCTTATCTGTCTCATAGTTCAAGTCAGCAGGAAACTCTGTCTTAAGGACATCAATCGGCAAGGACGTAATCTGGCGGGCAGTTTCAATTACCAGGTCCGGCAACTTAGCAGCAAACTCTGGAGAATCAGCGTTTTCTCCCTTTACAGCATAGGTTTTAGGCTCAACAAGGAACGGGATATCGTACTTCAGACATTCCTCCGCCACCATCTGTATCGTTTTCAGTTGTTTGGTAGCAACCTCAGCTAAATCAGACCGATAGTAGACCAGGATTTTAACTGCCGAACCACCCATGCGTTTGATTTTTTCCACACTCCAACCATCAAGCAAAGTGGTCACTCTCCCTTGAGGGTCACTTTGATAGCCAGTAGCTTCGATGCTAACCAGTAGTCCAGTATGTCCAGGAAGGACCCCTCCAGCAATGCACTGAGCAGCACCGTAATCAGGGTCTAACAGAACCGCACTGGCATGAGGAGCTAAGGCAGAGCACAGCTCTAGCTTACGCTCTACTATCTCCTGATATTCAACTTCTTCAAGTTGCTCTTTCTCAATCATAGTCTGAAGAGACCCCCTATGGTCCATAGCGCATATTATGAAGATGCCATCCTCAGTTGAAATCTGCTGTAGGCCTCTGATTTTACCGATACTTAGTTTATTCATCTTACATCCCTCCCCTTCATCTAGTCTTCTACAGCAAAACTATAACCTTTTGCTCCTGGACTATCAAGTCCAGCAGCTTAGTCAAGTTACCCGTAAGGTTATAAGAAAACATGGAACGCGAGGAATGTCATTGCGAGCCGAGAAGCTGCAAGGAACAAAGTGACGAAGCAGTCAGTAAAGCAACCTAGGCCTCGCCTGCCACCATCTGGGTACATTGGAACATCGGCTCCAGGTTACCCTCTTTATTTAGGTGAGAGCCACTGCCTGCAGGTGAAGGACGGTCATCCGTGGGCGGGCGGCTCGCACGGGATATAGGATAAGTACGGAGAGTTGTAAAAACTTCATAAATCGGGCATAATTGCACTCAATTTACAAGCGCAGAGGAGGAGAGCAGTGGAAACCAAAAAATCTATACCTTTAATTGAAGTCGTGGAGAAGATGTCCCGAGAGGAGAGACAGAAATATCTAGATGGCAGACTAAGAGAGCTGGTTGCCTATGCCTATGAAAAAGCCCCAGCAATCAAGGCAAGATTTGATAAGGCAGGCATTGCCCCTTCAGCAGTGTACAGCATTAAGGACCTGGAGAACCTGCCTATTCTGAGAAAGGATGAGCTGGTCGAGTTATACAAGGCCGATCCCCCTTTTGGTGGCCTGGTGGCAGTCCCCATAGAAGATTTGGAAAGGGTTTATGTCTCCCCAGGCCCCATCTACGACCCCCATCACCAAAGTGAAACTTTCTGGCGGCGGCATGTTCACATGGTCAAGGCTGCAGGCTTTAAGAAGGGAGACATCGTTGTCAATACCTGGATGTATCACCTTGTGCCGGCTGGTCTCATGATTGATGAGATGTTGAGACGAGCTGGAGTTACGGTCATACCTATGGGAGTGGGAAATACTGAACTTCAAGTCCAGGTTATGCATCATCTAAAGGTTACTGGATTTTACGGCACTACGGGCTTTTTCATGAATATCATCAACAAGGCTGAGGAGATGGGCTATGATATCCGTAAAGATTTCAACCTCAGGCTAGCTATGATTGGTGGCGAGATGGGTGGTGGGCCAATCAGGCAACTGGTGGAGAAAAAATATGGTATTGCCACCGGGGATGCCTATGGAACAGCCGACGTTGGCATGGTAGCCTATGAATGCAGTGAGAAAAATGGCATGCATATCACCGAGGATGTTATCATGGAGATAATCAGCTACGAAACTGGGAAGTCAGTTGGTCCCGGTGAGGTAGGCGAAATAGTAGTGACTCCAATCGATGAGACTTACCCGTTGATACGTTTTGGCACCGGGGACCTTGCCGGTTGGATAGAGGAGCCTTGCCTCTGTGGCAGGACTGCACTTCGCATAACACGCCTCTTGGGCAGAGTAGGCGATGCTGTTAGAACAAGGGGCATGTTCATACACCCCCGTCAGCTTGAGCCAGCGCTTGCTGGATTCTCACAAATCGCACAGTATCAAGCAGTAGTCACCAGGTCAGGTCATCGGGATGAGCTGACACTCAAAGTAGAGCTCGAAACTGAGGAGGGGATTGATAAAGAAAAGTTAACTCAGCAGTTAATCAAAGCAGTAAGCGAAGCGGTAAGAATCAAGCTTGACCGTGTTGAATTCGTAGCCAAAGAGGTAATACCTGAGTTACACAAGTTGATAGTTGATGAGCGGGTTTATTGAGCCAGGCCTTGGGACTGAACAGGAAACTAGCGATTCACTTTCAAGAATACCCGCTGAGCAACACCACACCCCCCCCATTTCTCCAAGATTGCTTTGTCGCTCGTGCTCCTCACAATGACAACTATCTGTCATTACAAGCCTCCCCTGTCATTGCGAGCCCTTCGCCCTCTGTCATTCTGAGGGAGCCCTTCGCCTTGTGCCATTCTGGTGAGCCGAAGCCCTGAGTGCAGCGAAGGGGCAGCGAAGAATCTCTGGCTCAGGGTGAATTCCGCGACCGAAGAATCTGGCTCAGGGTAAACTCCGCGAAGCAATCCCATAGTTACTCCGGGAGTTGCTTCTTTGACCAGCTAGATATATAATCCCAAATACTTGGTAAGGAGGCATCATGAAACAGAAAAAAACAATAAGCATTTGCTTAACTTCAATTTTACTGGTAGTTGTGCTGGCGGCAAGCTTGATAGGATGTGCCAAAGGGGAAACCTGGACAGGTGACCCAACTGTGCAAACCAACTATGGTGCCATCAAGGGCGTTGAAGCTGGAGCTGCTAACTGGGTCTGGGAGGGCATCCCGTATGCCAAGCCGCCTGTTGATGCGCTGCGTTGGAAGGCACCCCAAGACCCCGAACCCTGGAATGGAACGCGGAACTCAACAGATTCCTTCGATGTAGCCACCCAGCCAGCTATGTCACAAACATGGAACCCACTCGGCTCCATCACCGGCAGTGAGGATTGCCTTTATTTAAACATATGGCGTCCTCAGACTGACGAAACGAACCTGCCCGTCTATTTCTGGATACACGGCGGGTCCAATGTCTTCGGCGGCGCCAGAGATTATAATGGGGCCAGTATAGCTAGCCGATGCAACATGGTTGTCATAGTCATCCAATACAGGCTTGGTCCCTTTGGGTGGTTCAATCATCCTGCACTAAAGACCGGGGCTACTGTTGAGGAAAAATCTGGCAACTTCGGCACACTGGATACCATCAAGGCGCTTGAATGGGTACAGGGCAACATTGAAGCCTTCGGAGGAGACCCCAATAATGTTACCATCGCCGGGGAATCGGCCGGCGCACATAATGTAACAAATCTACTCATCTCACCGCTGGCCGCTGGCCTTTTCCACAGGGCCATATCAGAGAGCGGCGGCCTGACAACAACTTCGGTCGATGAAGGCATTGCATACGCCAATGCTACGATTGATAACCTCCTGATAGCTGATGGAACTGTCGAAGATAAAGCGGCAGCCGAGAAGTATCGGGAAGCTATGTCCTATGCTGAGATAGAAGAGTATCTAAGGGGAAAAGACACTGGGGATATAATAGAGGCGCAGCTCAATAAATACGGTTCACTAGATTCCCACTGTGCTTATGAAGACGGCATTGTTCTCCCTGGCAGCGTACTTTCTACAATTGAGTCGGGGAATTATAACCAGGTGCCCATTATCCTGGGCGGTAACGAGTATGAGACAAAGTGTTTCCTCCCCTTATTTGGTGCTGCTGTACCAACCTCCAGCGGACATACCTGGTTTGACTTATATAAGGTTCTCGACCCGAAAGACCCATTATCGCTGGACGAGGTGATGCCTACACAGGCTGATAAAGATTTATATGAGGCTTGCGGGTACTACGGCGCCCGTAACTGGAAAGCCAAGTATGTAGACGCCATCGCCAGACAACTAAAGGAACAGCAGGATAATGTGTATGCCTACCTGTTCAAATGGGGAACCAAAGGCTCAGGACCAGAGCCATTTGATTTTATATTAGGCGCAGGCCATGCCATGGAGATTCCCTTTTTCTTCGGTAGCAACGAAAGCCTGTTCGGCTACTCGTTTACCGAAGATAACCGGTCGGGAAGAGAGGAGCTCCAGGCGGCCATGATGGCTTATCTGGCACAATTCGCAGCCACAGGAAACCCCATTAAGCCAGGTTCCGGCCTGCCGGAGTGGGAGCAATGGTCCAACATCACTGGTGAACCTAAGTGCATCGTATTCGATGCCACCTTTACAGAGGCCAATATAGGCATGATGTCAGAAGAAGTTACACAGGCAGATATCCAGGAGGCGGTAGATAAGCTACCACCTAAGATGCAACCGATAGTACGGGCATTCATGTGGTGACGAGGTATCACCGCTTATTGGCGAGTACACATCAATGTAGCCTTTGATAATGCGCCTTTAGTTCACTTAAGGTATTGAACAAGTATAAAACGTTGCTGTTAGACAAGCTCAAAGGATATAATTAAAGGTATGACAACTCAAAGGCTGACTGATTATTCCTTTGAGCTAGGCCCAATAAGGCCACCAAGTGAGGCATATTCATTACTGATAAGGGCAACCAGAAATTGCCCGTGGAACCGCTGCCAGTTCTGCCATACCTATAAAGGGCAAAGGTTTGAACTCAGGCCAGCCGATGATGTAATTGGAGATATAGAAAAAGCTAAAGCCATCAGCGACGAGATAAAAGAGCTAGGCTGGAGAGCCGGCCATGGTGGTCAGCTTAAAGAA
>QYPU01000106.1 GCA_007280145.1 Dehalococcoidia bacterium
CCGGCGGCACTCAACACATCAGCAAGGCTCCTGGCCATTTTCTGCCCATTTTCATCGTACGAGCCCAGGCATCCCACATAGAAAAGGTATTCATCACCCGGCTCATATATCTTCACCCCATCGGCCCAGGCACCCCTGTCGCTCCTCAGCAACTTTAATGGATTTCCATTTCCTTTTGCTCCAGAATCTTGAGCTGTGGCAATCCTAATGCCACTGCGATACAATCATCTTGCATCCGTCTGTACCTCCTTTGCCTTGAGTTTTTCATTACCCAAAGGCTATAGAGGTCAGCGGGTGCTTTCAACTACCCATACCCATTTTCACACAAAACAGTGTAGACCCAGTCAATGCGAGGTATTGACAAAGGACTCGTGTTATGGTACAGTTCTTATGTCGGGTATTGAATGATGAATCATTGGTTAGCACCATTCTGTGGCAGTTCACTCTTCACCAAACAATTTGCCAAGGTTTTTAATTGAGCCATTCCATCGGAGGTATATAAGCGTGGCAAATAACCCTAGGCGAAGTGGATTTGGTAAGGTGACCATAATACAAAAGGCGGGAGCGTGGTTTTGGCAAAGGGGCTATGACGCAACGAGAATGAGTGATATTGCTCGTAGCTGTGGTTGTGAGGCAAGCACCTTATATAATTACTTCAAAAGTAAGGAATATCTTCTGTATGAAGTGATGAGGGAGGAAATGCAACAAACAGTCCGTTTGGCTGAAGCAGTGCAGAAGAATGGCACTGTGAGACCAAGCGAAAAACTCCGACTCTTGATTAAGAACCTCATACGTCTTGTGACTGGTGAGAAGAGATCTTCAAGGTTGCTATTTGATTCAGGGCTTAGGAGTTTATCACCTGCTCATCGCAAGAAAATCATTGAATTCCGTGATAGGTACGACAAGATTGTGCGCGATATAATACATGCAGGCATAGATAGTGGCGAGTTTGCCAAGATGGACGAGACCGTGGTCGGTTTTGCTGTCATTGCCATTATTGTTCGAACTAGAATCTGGTTTTCTCCAACGGGAAGGTTATCCCCTGACGAAATCGCAGATATATTGTTCGAGTTCGTTCTGCACGGACTGGGTAGCAAATACAAAGAGGATGGGGCTGGAAATCATAGTGTTGAAGGTCAGCAAGATCGCTGCAGAGTTATAGCGAAAGTTCAATGACCAGAAAATAAAGTAAGGTTACGTTGACAAAGCTCACTTTTGTGTTGCAATTCTGTAGGAACTGGGCGATAAAAGCGTAGACAGATTGCTGTAAAGAGGCAGATGGGATTCTAATTGTAGAGAATTATAGTGAATGAAGAAAATTAAGGTGAAAGAAGGTATTAAGCTGGAAATAGAAGACATCCATCTCAGCTTTGGAGAAGTTAGAGTCCTTGATGGAATTTCAGTTAGTGTTGGAGATGAACTTCTATCGGTCATAGGGACTAATGGCTCTGGCAAGAGTTCTCTGTTAAATTGTGTAAATGGATTCTATCACCCACAAGAAGGGGAAATCTACTTTGAAGGGAGAGATATAACCCGCCGGCCTCCTTATAAGATTGCCGAATTGGGAATAGGGCGAACTTTCCAAGCCATTCAACTATATCGGGACATGTCTGTTCTTGGTAACTTACTTGTCGGAAGACCGAGGAGGGGGAAATATTTAGATTAAGGAGGCCCAGTGATTTCCGAGGATAAAACCAAGTTAAAACTTGATGACCTTTATCTCAGTTTTGGTGGTCTGGAAGCTCTTTCTGGGGTTAGTGTTGATGTGAGGGAGGGGGAGATACTGGCTATAATAGGCCCCAATGGGGCTGGGAAAACTTGTATCCTCAACTGTATAAATGGATTTTATCGCCCGCAGAAGGGCGATATTTTCTTTAACGACAAGGCGATTACCAAATTAGCTTCTTACAAGATAGCTGAGCTGGGGATATCGCGGACATTTCAGAACATACAGCTGTACACCGGTCTGACGACTTTAGATAACTTAATGGCAGCTAGGCATATTCATATGAAGCCGAATCTCTTAACCGGGGCTATTTATTTTGGTTGGGAGCATGCTAAGGAGATTCAACATCGGCGAGTAGTGGAAGATATAATCGATTTTCTGGAAATGGAGCCGATAAGGGATAAGGTGGTTGGTTCTCTGCCTTATGGCCAGAGGAAGCGGGTAGATTTAGGCAGGGCTTTAGCTTTAGAGCCGAAGGTTTTACTTCTTGATGAGCCTATGGCGGGGATGAATGTAGAGGAGAAGGAGGATATGGCAAGGTTCATAATCGACATTTTTGAGCTGAGGAAGATACCAATAGTACTTATTGAGCATGACATGGGAGTGGTAATGGATATAGCTGATAGGATAGCGGTTCTTGATTTTGGCAGGAAGATTGCTGAAGGCACACCTGATGAAATTAAAGCTGACGCTGGGGTAATCAAAGCCTATTTGGGGGAGGAAGCCTAACTGAGGAGGCAATAGGGATGGCGGTGAAGATATTGGATGTTCTCACCAATTTTTAAAAACACCATTGCGGGAACTTTAGGGACAAAACAGCTATGCAGGTGAAAGGTTTGGACATAGGGGACTCGAATGTTAGTATTGAATAATATTGAGGTTATCTACAGTGGAGTCATCCTGGTCTTAAAAGGTGTTTCTCTCGAAGTGCCCCTGGGGAAGATTGTCAGCCTTCTGGGAGCTAATGGCGCTGGTAAAACTACTACCCTTAAAGCTATATCAGGATTGCTCAAGACAGAGGTTGGGGAAGTAACTGATGGTAGCGTTGAGGTGGATAGGGTAAGGACAGATAAAAAGAGCCCCGAAGAGATTGTGAGGATGGGAATTGTTCAGGTTATGGAGGGGAGGCGATTGTTTGAACACCTCACCACAGAGGAGAATTTAAGAGCTAGCTCTTATGTTGGTGGTGCTGATACTACGGTAAGGCAAGACTTAGGCAGAGTTTACAATTATTTCCCAAGGCTAAAAGACCTTTGCAAGAATACAGCGGGCTATCTTTCCGGCGGTGAGCAGCAGATGCTGGTTATCGGTAGTGGCTTGATGGCACACCCGAAGTTTATGCTTCTTGATGAGCCATCGTTAGGCCTTAGTCCTAAATTGACACAGGAGATTTTTGGGATTGTCCAGAGGATTAACGCTGAAGAAGGCACTGGCTTTCTGCTTGTGGAGCAGAATGCTAGGGCGGCTTTAAACATTGCTGATTATGCCTATGTAATGGAAAATGGCAGGATAGTTCTCGATGGTCCAGCAAGTAAATTGAGAGAGAATGAGGATATAAGAGAATTCTACCTTGGATTAAGTCAGGTTGGTAAGAAGAAGAGCTACCGGGAAGTGAAACATTATCGGCGAAGGAAGAGGTGGCTGGCATAGAGGGTTTGTTAGCTTACACAGCTGAGCGAAAATAAGGAAAATGCAGTGATTGGGAAGGTTAATAGTTTGTTCACAGGGGGCTATTGCTATGGAAGCTAGAGGAGTAGACACTCTTCCGAAGTTTTTGAAGCGGAATTACGAGATATATGGCGACAAAAGGGTTGCCATGAGGGAGAAAGACTTTGGCATCTGGCAAACATATACTTGGAAGGATTACTACGAGAAAGTAAAGCATTTTTCATTGGGGCTGATAATTTTGGGGCTTCAGCGTGGAGACAAAATCTCCATACTTGGTGAAAATAAGCCGGAGTGGTATTGGGCAGAGCTTGCTGCTCAATCAGCAGGAGCCATAGCTGTTGGGATATTTGTCGATTGCCTGCCGGACGAAGTTAAATATTATGTTAATCATTCCGATTCTACATTTATCGTTTGTCATGACCAGGAGCAGGTTGATAAGGCACTGCAAATCTTCGATGAGACTCCAAAGATTAAGAAGGTAATCTACTGGGACCCGAAGGGGCTATGGAGCTATGACCATCCGGCTCTGATGAGCTTTGATGAAGTTTTAGATTTGGGCAAGGAATATGAGAATTCACACCCTAATCTCTTCGAGGAGAATATTAAAAAAGGCAAGGGCGATGATATCGCTTTCTTCTGCTACACCTCAGGCACTACGGGTTTACCTAAAGGAGCGATGCTTAGCCACAAAGCAGATATCTATATTGCCGAAGTATTTGGTGATATCTTCAGATGTGATAAAGATGATGAGTATCTAACCTTCATTGCCCCAGCCTGGATCACTGAGCAGAATTTAGGTATAGGTGGAGGACTGGTGTGGGCGATGAAGGTGAGCTTCCCAGAGGAACCAGAGACTGTTCAAGAGAACCTCAGAGAGCTGGGGCCTACTGTATTGTTCTGGGGTCCAAGGCAATGGGAAAGTGCGAATCGTACCTTTCAGGTTAAGCTTGCTGATGCCTCATGGTTAAAACGGTTTATCTTGAATCTTTTTCTTCCTATTGGCTATAAGGTAGCTGATGACCATATGAAACGCCAGAGAGTCAGCATTTTCTGGCGTTCCTTGCGCTTCATTGCCGATGAGACAGCAATAAAACATCTTCGGGACAAAATGGGGCTATCGAGAATTAAAGTCGCCGATACGGCTGGCGGCGGGATAAGTCCCGATATTATTCGCTTCTTCCGAGCCGTTGGAGTAAACCTTATCCAATGCTACGGCTCAACGGAGGTATCAACTGCTACTTCTCATCGCACTGATGATATCAAACCCGAGTCCTCAGGTACTTGCAGTCCTGATGCTGAGGTCAGGTTATCTGAAGATGGAGAAATCTTGGCAAGAAGCAAATCTCTACTTTCTGGTTACTATAAGAATGCGGAGGCTACTGAAGAAGCGATGTCCGGTGGTTGGTATCACACTGGCGATTTCGGTTATATAGATGATGACGGTCATCTTATTGCTATGGACAGGATGGCTGACCTTAAAGAACTGGCAACTGGACATAAATATTCACCACAATATATTGAGACCAGATTAAGATTCAACCCTTATACTAAGGATGTATTGGTTATAGGTGGAAAGGAAAATGAGTTTGTTAGTGCCATAGTCAATATAGATTTCGACAATGTAGGCCGTTGGGCAGAGGCGAGAAAAATCCCTTACACTACCGTAGTCGACCTATCTCAGAAACTGCAGGTTATTGAGCTGGTGAGAAAGGGGCTGGAAGAGGTAAACAAGCTCCTTCCTGAGTCGGCGAGGATAAGGAAGTTCGTCAATTTACACAAGGAATTCGACCCTGACGAAGCTGAACTAACCAGAACCAGGAAGCTGCGGAGGGACTTGGTTGAGAAACGCTATAGCGCTTTGATAGATGCTATTTACGGAGATGTTGACGAACTTGTTACAGAAGCTCCGATTGTGTATCGAGATGGCCGTACAGGAACCATAAAGACAGCAGTTAGAGTTAATTCTGTCTTCTGAGATAATTTAGCAACTTTATGGATAAGAGTATAATATCAATGAGGTTGAAGATGGATAATATGAGATTGGAGATGCAGCATGGCAGTTGATGTATTACAGTATTTTGTGAATGGGCTCATGGTAGGCGGGCTGTATGCTCTTATTGCTCTGTCTATAGTCTTAATTATTAAAGCGACTGCTGTGTTTAACTTTGCTATAGGCCACCTAATGATGCTGGGGGGGTTATTCTATTGGACCTTTATGGTGGCATTAGGATTGCCTGTCTGGCTTAGCATACTACTTTCTTTGGCTCTGGCCGCTGTAGTAGGAGCGCTTATTCAGCGGCTGACACTTCATCCGCTTATTGGACAACCCCCTATGGCATCACTGATGGTGACCGTTGCGCTCATGTATGTGCTCCTTGGGCTTGCTGTTATGCTATGGAGAGGAAGCATAATGGGCTTGCCAGCGTTTATTAGCGCAGAGCCACTGGCTTTCGGTGGGCTGACGGTATCCAGACAGTTCTTGGTCTCCTTTATAATATGTATGGTGGTATTCGGTATTTTTGTTGCCGTCTTCCGCTATACTCAAACTGGGTTGCATATGAGGGCGACTGCAGAGGACCATCAAGTAGCTCGAGCCAAAGGCATAAAGGTGGATAACATAATGCTCATAACCTGGGTTATTGCCTCTATAGCAGCTGCTGTGGGGGGTATCCTTTTGGGACTGAGGGTAGGGGTAGGTCCACCGATGACTATGATTGCACTTAAAGCCTTTCCAGCGGTGCTTGTTGGTGGTATTGATTCTATTCCCGGGGCTCTTGTTGGGGGTTTATTAGTGGGAGTATTAGAGCAACTTGCTGGAGGTTTAATTGACCCAGCGCTTATGGAGATTGCTCCATACATCGTTTTACTTATAGCACTGATTTTTATGCCATATGGTTTATTTGGCTTGAAGAGGATAGAGAGGATATAAGATGGCAGTAAATCGCCCCTGCGGTACTTTTAATGAAAACTATGCTAAAGATATGGCTATCGTGCGTACCAAGTTCCAATGGGGGTTGGTTATAGCTAGCTTGATTTTGCTCTTTGCCTTACCCTCTTTTTGTTCCAGCCTTGTCCTTTATTTGGTGAACCTTATTGCCATCACCCTTATCGCTGTTCTTGGTCTGAATATCCTCACTGGTTATACTGGACTATTCAGCCTCGGGCAAGCGGCTTTTATGGGAGTGGGTGCCTATACTTCAGCGTTGCTTACTACATATCTTGGTTTCTCCTTCTGGCTGGCTTTACCCTGTGCCGGGCTCAGCGCAGCCTTGGTGGGAGTTATCTTCGGCCTCCCTTCGCTTAGGATAAAGGGGTTTTACCTAACGATGGCTACCTTGGCTGCTCAGTTCATAATCCCCTGGCTTTTTATCCACGTTAGACCAGATTTAACAGGGGGTACAGATTCATTATTAGTGGCCGTTCCCACATTGGGAAACATAAAATTTAACTCCCAGGCCAGCATGTTTTACATTATTATCCCTACAATGCTTGTAATGCTTCTCTTTGCCAAAAACATAGTCCGAACCAGCGTTGGCAGAGCTTTCATTGCTATCAGGGATAATGACCTGGCTGCTGAAGTAATGGGCGTTAATCTCTTCAAATATAAATTACTTGCGTTCTTCATCTGCTCGTTCTATGCAGGGATTGCAGGCAGCCTGTGGGCTCACTGGATGAGGGCTATACTTTATGAACATTTCCTGTTGATGCAATCGATTTGGATGTGTGGCATGGTAATTGTTGGTGGAATGGGCTACACTGTGGGTGCTGTGTTTGGTACAGTATTTATTCGTCTTTTAGACCAGTTTGTCGTCTACATTACTCCTGTGGTTGAGGCACTTTTCCCTCATTTGGTAGGTTCAGCAACGGCAGCTGTTGGGCCATTTGCCTTCGGTTCAGTAATCGTTGTTTTTATTATATTTGAACCTCGGGGGTTGGCACACAGATGGGAGATGTTCAAGGCCTCATACCGGCTGAATCCATATAGCTATTAAATGGGAGGTAGTATTATGTGATAAAGTATTTAATTGGAGATAATAAATAAGGAGGAAAATGGCAATGACAAAGAAGGTTTTATTTGTAATATTAGGGTTGATGTTGATGGTACCTTTATTTGCTGCTTGTGCTGCCGAGGAGGCAGCCCCATCCGCACCAGAGGCTGCACCACCTGTGGTAACAATTTATCGTATCATCGATGCCAGTGGTGTCTATGCCTCAATTAACTCGCCATGTGCTGCAGCATTACCACATATAGAGCAGTGGATAAATGATACAGGTGGTATTTGTGGTTATGAGGTCAACTTGGTTGACCGTGATACCGGTGGGGCTCTGGAGAAAGCAATAGCTGCTTATGAAGAATTCAGAGCGGCCGAACCAAAGCCAGCGGCAATAATCTTTTGGGAGACAACGATGTCTAACGAAGCGCTAAGAGAAAGGTTTAATGAGGACAAAATCGTTAATCTCACCCAATCTACTGCTTATAAAGTCCTCTGGCCGACGCCGAGTTATAGCTTTGGCAACGCGCCTAGCTATGTCGACGTTTATGGCGGCCTCATTGATTGGTTAGTGGCTAACAACCCTGCACCGGTCAAGCTTGGCATTCTCACCTGGGATAGTGGTTTTGGCAAGGGGTTTATCAGCCCTGAAACTACAGCTTATGCTCAGAGTAAAGGGGTTGAGGTCGTTAGCACAGAGCTATATAGTCCCAAAGATATAGATGTTAGCACCCAGCTAAGAAGGCTTGATAAGGCCGGAGCTAAATTTGTATTCAATAATACCCTTGGTGCTGGGCCAGCGATGATTCTACAGAGTGCCGTAGCTGCTGGTCTTAAAGACAAAATGACCTTTATTGGTGGGCCTTGGGCGATTAGCGATGACATGATTAACATCGCGGGTGCCGAAGCTGCCGAGGGTTACATGGCAGCTACATTTAGCTTTCCCTGGGACACAACAGGCATTGAGAACGTAGACATAGCCAAAGAATATGCTCTAAAGAATAACCTGCAAGAATCTTTTCGCAACACGAGCTATATCCTCACTTGGGCAGAGTACAGCTATTTTAGGCAGCTGTATGAGCGGACGGTGGATGCAGTCGGGATCGCTAATCTGTGTGGTGAGGCGTTGAGAGAGCAGGTTATCAAGACCGTTAATAAGCCTATTGACTGTGGGGGCGCGTACATATATGAGCTAAGCTCTGATAGGCCAGCACCGAAGCGTGCCCACTTGTTGAAAGTAGAGGGTGGAAAGATAGTGCCTGCAACTGATTTCTTTCTTTTGCCTGACTTAAGCCCTCGCTAATAGGAATTAACAGAGGCTAGGAAGTGGGTTATGCCAATGAGGGAGGTAACAGCGTTTTTTGTTGCCTCCTTCATTGCTAATAAGCAGGTATTCTTAAGCTTAAGAATGAAACATTTGTCAAATTAAGAAGAGGAGGCTAAAGATGGCAGTAAAAGATTCAACAGAATGGCTAGAGGAGCTAAAATCGCAAAAACCGATAATGTATGTAGACGGAGAAAAACTTGAAAAGCCTTATGAAGATCCAAGAATACTCCCATATGCAAAAGGGCATGCAGGGATAAGGACCGAGCTTAGTAGCCCCCTGTATAGAGAGATGGGCTCAATTGTAACCTCTCCTCTCATAAATGAGGAGGTAAACCTGTTTGCTAATATACACGAAGGACCAGAGCAATGGATTAATAGGACTAGGATTCAGAGGGTAATCAACCGAAGAAGGCTATGCGTTTTTCGATGCTTGCAAGAGGACACATCAAATGCGTATTGGGCCTTCACCTATGAGCTAGACCAAGCACACAACACAGAATACCACAAGAGGTTTACTGAATGGGTAAAACACATGCAAAAGACAGACAACCTATGTGCGGGAGCAATAATGGATGCAAGGGGAGATAGAACAAAGCCTCCGCATGAGCAGCCGGACGCATTTGTACGTGTAGTGGAAAGGGAAAAAAGGGGAATCGTAATAAGGGGCTCTAAGACCTCTGTTTCTATGGCTTGTGCCGTCAATGAGCTGTTTATTACCCCATCCCCGATTAGTGGTAGATATACTCCTACTGCTGAGGATAAGGATTTTGCTGTTGCCTGTGCTGTGCCAGTTGACTCTGAAGGGATTGTGATGATTGGCAAGCTGCCAACAAAAAGGGAACGAAAAACTGACCTCAGAATGGATTATCCCTTCGGTCGAGCCGGTGTTGGTGACCCAGTATTTTTGACTGTCTTTGACAACGTTTTCGTGCCTTGGGAAAGAGTCTTCTTGTGTGGTGAATGGG
Source organism: Dehalococcoidia bacterium (assembly GCA_007280145.1). Taxonomy (GTDB): domain Bacteria; phylum Chloroflexota; class Dehalococcoidia; order GIF9; family UBA5629; genus QYPU01. The sequence continues at coordinate 9,679 of QYPU01000106.1, forward strand.
ATATGCTTGAGAGAGGGGCAAGTCTGGGGATTGGTACTCATTTCTCGGCTAAAGGTGGGTGCAAAGCAGGGCTGCTTGACCTTATGATTGGTGCTGCAGCTTTGGCAGCAGAGTATAATGGCCTTGAGAATACTCCACATGCAAGACAAAAATTGAGTATCCTTATGTCATGGGCTGAAGAAGCCTATGCCGCTGCAATTGGAGCAGAAGTTGAAGGGGGGAAACATTCTTCAGGCGTGTGGCTTCCTGACATAGTCAAGTCTAGTGCAAATAAATGGCTTTGCAGCGAGCATGGTGGTGACGACCTTGATATACTTTTGGACCTCGGAGGAGGCTTAGTGACAAATGCGCCAGAGGAAATGCAGTGGAACAGCTCTGAGGTTAGAGCATACTTAGATAAATATTTAGTAGGCAAGAAAGACTATTCAGCAATAGACAGGGTGAGAGTCATGAAGCTTGTCGAAGATATGGCGGCTAGCGATATGGCAGGCCTATTCCATCAGGCGTCGGTTAATACTGGCGGCGACTTAATGGCAGCGCGTAGTTTAGTCTATTCGTTTTTTGATCTTGAGGATAGGAAACTGACTGCGAAAGTTGTTGCCGGGCTAGCAGAGAAAGACAACATAGGTTTCACCTGGCACCGCTAAAATTTGGGTCCCTCTGGGTCTGCTACCACAAATAGAAGCGCCGTAAGTGTTCGAGAAAAGCCGGCGGTACCACTTCCTTGCGGATTGATAACTCAGCTTAGCAAGACCTTCCAAGCTGCGGCTCAAGGTCGGCTTAAAGGGATTCTGGAATATTGCGACGAGCCGCTGGTGAGCACCGATTTCAAAGGCAACCAATATAGCTCTATATATGATGCCCTGAGCACCATAGTCATTGGCGACAACATGGTAAAGGTTATAGCCTGGTACGATAACGAGTGGGGCTATAGCTGCCGCCTGGCCGACCTGGTTATCTATATTCTTAGCAAAGGCTTGTAAATAGCAGCCTTATCACTGCTACCGGGAAGATAAAAACTCCTTTACAATTTGGGAAATATCCTTAACCGTCAGCTTGCCGTCCAGGTCTTCCGTTTTAACCGCCTCTGTTAACATTGTCAGACAGCTAGGGCAAGCAACCGCTAAAGTATCAGCTCCAGTAGCATAAGCTTCTCTAACCCTAACCCTGCTGGGACTATCTTCGCTTCCTGCCAGGAGGTCCATAATAAAATTGCCGCTGCCGCCACCACAGCAGAAAGCATCTTTTCTATTCCTTCTCATTTCCACCAGCTCAATCCCCGGTATGCTCTGCAGAATCTCTCTCGGTTCATCGTATATCTTGTTATACCTGCCCAGAAAACAGGGGTCCTGATACGTGACCTTAGCCCTGCTTTCGGAGAATTTTATCTTGCCATTCTTAATCAAATCGTCTAAGAGCTGAGTGTAATGATATACTTCAAAGTCTGCCCCGAATGCCGGGTAATTGTTTCTCATAGTATTGTAGGCATGTGGGCTAAGCATGACGATGTTTTTTACACCAAGCTCTTTAAATTGCTGGTTGTTCTTCTCGGCCAACATCTGAAATAGCCCCATCTCACCCAGCATATATATCTCGTTACCACAGCACTCTTCTTCGTTGCCCAGGATTCCAAAGGATACCCCGGCGGCACTCAACACATCAGCAAGGCTCCTGGCCATTTTCTGCCCATTTTCATCGTACGAGCCCAGGCATCCCACATAGAAAAGGTATTCATCACCCGGCTCATATATCTTCACCCCATCGGCCCAGGCACCCCTGTCG
>QYPU01000090.1 GCA_007280145.1 Dehalococcoidia bacterium
AAGTCAGCTACCCTGGCATGGCGGGCAAAGATATTCGGCAAGCCTTCAGCCAACATCATATCCAGGGCGACAGCTAAGCCAAAGAAAACTGAAACGGCCGGCGTCCACGGCGTCTGTCCCTTCTCTAAATAGCTCTTGGCTTTGGTGAAATCCCAATAAAACCGGGGCATCTTAGCTTTGGCATGAGCTTGCCATCCTTTCTCGCTAATGCTAACCATGGTTAGCCCCGGCGGCACCATCCAGCCTTTTTGAGAGCCAGAAACCACCACGTCACACTTCCAGGCATCAACTGGCAGGTCAATAGAGCCGAGCCCACTTATAGCATCAACCAGGAGAAGCTTGTCGAACTCTTTAACAATGGCACTGATAGACTTCAGGTCATTGGTAACGCCGGTGGAAGTCTCATTATGCGTCACCAACACTGCGCTGATTCCACCATTAGCCTTCAAAGCCCGGCGCACGGCTTCCGGGTCGGCTGGCTTACCCCACTCGAAATCAAGGCGTTTCACCTCGGCGCCGTATGCCTTGGCAATATCAGCAAATCGCTCACCAAAGGCGCCAATAGAAACAGACAAGACCTTGTCGCCAGGTGACAAAGTATTGACAATAACTGCCTCCATGCCACCAGTACCCGAGCCCGTCAGCAGGAAAACATCATTTTGGGTTTGAAATACGGTTTTTAGCTTGGCTGTTACATCCTGAATAATCTCACCGAATTCCTTGCCCCGGTGGTTTATCATCTGCCGACCTATGGCTTTTAAAATCTCCGGTGGACAGGGGGTGGGGCCAGGTATTCTTAATTGCTGCATGCCATACCTCCATTTTTAATAAACAGCTCAACTACTGCCGGCAATTTTCGCAAAGCGCCGTTTACCTACCTTGATTATACTACCTGGTTTAAGCGTTGACACATCTATATCCTCAGTTACAGGCTTACCATCTACTTCAATAGCCCCTTGCGCTAAGAGACGTCTTGCTTCTGAACGGCTCTTTGTGAGTCCGACCTTAGTTAGTTCAGCCGTAATGGTCGGGGGTATTCCTGTAATAGATACTGTAGCCGTTGGAACTTTAATCGTTACCCCCCCTTCCGGAGCCTCCCTTTTCTGAAACACCTTAGCAAAATATCCCTCTGCTTCACGAGCAGCTCGAGCTCCGTGAAATTGAGCTACAATTTCGTAAGCCAATCGCTTTTTAACAACCATCGGGTTAACCGACTGGCTTGCCATTTGCTCCTTGAATTCGGCGATTTCCTCGTCTGGGACATCGGTTACCAGCTCAAGATAGTCAATAATAAGGCCATCAGGAATTGACATAGCCTTGCCATACATCTCCTCTGGCGGTTCATCAACACCTATGTAATTGCCCAGGCTCTTACTCATTTTCTGGCTGCCATCAGTACCGACAAGAAGAGGAACCAAAAACACCTGTTGAGGAGGTTGCCCCATCATCTGTTGCAGTTCCCGGCCAACAAGGCAATTGAATTTCTGGTCGGTACCGCCGAACTCGACATCAGCCTCTATAGCCACCGAATCATAGGCCTGGAGCAAAGGATAAAGCAGCTCGGTGAGAGCAATAGGGCGCCCTGAGCTGTATCGATTGTCAAAGTCCTCTCTGGCCATGACTTGAGCAACGGTGAATTTACTGGTGAGCCTGATGACATCCTCAAGACCAAACTTGCCAAACCACTCACTTTGCCACCTCACCTCCGTTTTATCCTTATCGACCACCTTGAAGAACTGTTCCATATAAGTCTGGGCATTAGCTCGCACTTCCTCCGCCGAAAGCATCGGGCGAGTAACCGACTCCCCACTAGGGTCACCAATCTGGGCTGTCCAGTCACCAACGATGAGGACAACGCGGTGACCTTTTTCCTGAAGCTGGCGCAGTTTCCTCAAGCCAACCACATGTCCCAGATGGATGTCAGGACAACTGGGGTCGAAGCCCTGCTTCAACCTCAATGGTTTCCCCGATTCCAACAGCTTTATCAGCTCAGATTCAACTATAGTTTCAGCCACCCCACGCTTTAACAGTCGCTTAATCTCTGTACCCGTCATTTTTTAAAATCAGTCCCCTCTTGCCTAGCCCGTTTGTCCAGTATTATTCTTGCCTGGTCTATATCTCTTCTTATCTGAGCCTTTAGTTCTTCCGCCGTACCGAAACGCCTTTCATCTCTTAACCTGGACACCAGGTCAATCCTGAGTTTTTGCTCAGGCACTTGTCCTTCGTAATCCAAGAGATAGGTCTCTATTACACGCTCCCCGCCCCCAAAGGTAGGACGAATGCCAATGTTGGTTACCGAAGGCAATGCTTCATGGTTAATATAGGCAACAGTAACATAAACCCCATCACCAGGCAACGCCTGCTCTGGCTTGACATCCAGATTAGCAGTGGGGAATCCCAGAACCCTGCCTCGCTTATCACCAGAGACAACACGACCACTGAGACTAAAAAAGCGCCCAGACAATTTCTCAACCTTTTCCATATTCCCTTGAGCTAATGTCTGACGAACAGCACTGCTACTTACCACTTCACCATCAAGAACCAGCGGTGGCACAACCTCAACACTGAAGCCCATCTCTTGTCCCAAAAGTCGAAGCTGAGCAGCATCGCCCTCTCTATTTCTACCAAGAGCAAAGTCAGGGCCGATTACCAGACCGCGCATCTGCAGGTAATCCTTGAGCAATTGGACAAATTCTCGGGCGGTGAGCTGAGCTAGCTCAAGAGTAAAAGATAAGACTACAATCACATCTATCCCCACGCCTCGAAGGAGGCTGATTCTGGTCTCCAAATCATTCAGCCAGAATAGCTTGTTCTCATGAGACAGCACTGCTTGCGGGTGAGACTTAAAAGTAACTACGCCACTTAGCCAGCCTTTTTCCCGGGCTTCGTTTCTTAAATGAGTCAGCAAGTGTTGATGCCCAAGGTGAACACCATCAAAAACACCAATGGTAAGCAGCGTTTCCTTTTGTGGTTTTACTTTGGCTAACTCTTCTTCAATCTGCATAGCTGATTTTCACACCGATTGGCAGGACTACAAGCTAAGGTTTGACTTCAACAGAAGGGGTAGCAAGGCACCGGCCCACAGCAGCGGCTACAGGTCTCAACTGGGACATAAGCTGCCGGAAACTATCGAAGGTGAGCGACTGAGCACCGTCTTTAAGGGCTAGGTCTGGATTAGGATGAACCTCAACCAGTATGCCGTCAGCCCCGGCAGCTACCGCAGCCAGAGCCATGGGAGCTACCAAATACCACTTGCCGGTGCCGTGACTCGGGTCAGCAATAATCGGCAAATGGCTGACTTTCTCGATGATTGGAATAGCGCTTATATCCATAGTGTTACGAGTATAGGTTTCAAAAGTCCTAATGCCTCGTTCACAGAGCATGAGCTGTTGATTGCCCTGAGCCAGAATGTATTCAGCCGCCAACAGCCATTCTTGAACGGTGGCTGCTAGACCCCGCTTTAACATTACCGGCTTGCCAGTTTTACCCACTTCCTCAAGCAGGTCGAAGTTTTGCATATTACGGGCTCCTATCTGGAAGATATCAGCATAGCTTGCCGCTAGCTCTACTTCGTCAAGTGACATAACTTCAGTTATAATCGGTAACCCAACCTCCCTTTTAACTTGGGCTAACAACTCGAGCCCCCGCTTGCCCAAGCCACGAAAACTGTAAGGCGAAGTGCTTGGCTTAAAGGCACCACCGCGCAAGATGGTAGCTCCAGCAGCCTTCACAGCTTTAGCTGTTTCCAAAAGCTGCTGCTCACTTTCTACAGCACACGGCCCAGCCATGACCACTATCTCTTTACCGCCAATAGTGACTCCATCGACTTTAACTGTCGTATCCTGGGGGTGAAACTCACGGCTGCAAAGTTTATACGGCTTGCTGACCGGGATAAGTTCATCCACCCCGGGGAGCATCTCCACCCTGTCCCGAAGTTCAGGAAAGGTTTGCCCGAGTACTCCGATAATAGTACGCTCAACGCCCTGAGATAGATGCGTCCTTAAGCCAGCGGCCTCAATCCGCTTAATAACTTCAGTGATTTCTCCATCACTGGAACCAACTTTCATGACTATAATCATATTTTTGCCCTCAACCAGCTAGGCTTTGTCCGCCTCCGCTCTGAGTCCCTCCGCTCCCCTTAGATAAACATGCACTATCTCTTCATTACTTTTCTCAGTATTGACCAACAACAGAACTCTCAAACAGCGAGATAAGCTGCCAGGTACATCCATTTCATGCCCGCAGAGCAAGGCAACCTGTGTCCAGCCTAGCTCCCGGGCGGCCGCTGCCGGAAACACAGCATTAAGGTCAGGCGTCGTGGTAAACAAAACACAAGCTACGTCACCTATTTCCACCCCGTTGGTTTCCACCATCCCCTGAAGCAATTCTTTGCTTGCCGCTATTATAGCTCCCCTGGTATTTTCCGGCACTACAGTAGCGCCTCTTATACCTCGACACCACAACTTCGTACTCACCCCCTCCTTTGCAGTTAGATTAATAGCCTACCTTATTTGGCATTTATCGTCAAGAATTTCTTGCCTAATAATCGACAGGGAAGTAAACTAAAGAATAAAAATAGAGGTTACCTTCTATAATTATAGGACAGAATTTAACGCCCCAACTCTCTAGTGGAGGTTCACTATGGACTATAACCAAAGCCAAAGACTAGCTACCATATTCAGCATATGCGTATTAATTATCACCCTGTGCAGCGGCTCAGCTTTGGTCAGCTATATCTATGGTCAAGACAAGGGTTACCACGCCGGTTGCGAAGCCGGACAACAAGCTGGCTACAGCCAGGGCTATAATCAAGGAAAGGACGAAGGTTACCAGGCTGGCTACAAGACTGGTCGTGAATCTGGACTCCAAGAAGCCACCACTGGTTATAACCTCCGAAACCCCACTTATCAAGAGACGAAAGAGTTCCTAGCCCAAGATACTACAGACTCCAAGACATATATAAAAGATGAATATAACTGCACTGACTTTTCTGCTCGAGTCAACAATAATGCCGAGGCACAAGGTATTCGCTGTGCTACCGTTGATATTTTCTACCCAGAAGGGTATGGGCATACCATAGTAGCTTTTGAAACAGCAGACAAAGGCTTAATATTCATCGAGCCTCAATTTGATCACGAGGTAAACTTAATCATAGGCGAGAGCTATTCGCAAACCAACAACTACACCCCAGCACCCCGTGATGATACTATTAAGCGCTTTCTGGTCATCTGGTAGACCACCCTGTTTTCTGGTCCTTTCACTGCTGAGCTCCCTGAGGCAAAAACCCGCTCGAATTAATCCCACTAACATTCCCAAACATTGCCAGCCTGTGATATAATAGTTACAAAATAGCCAAGGAGGTGGAACATGAAAGTTCGAGATGTTATGACCTGGAATGTGATTACTGTGTCAAGTGACACACCCATAATGGAAGCCAGGAAAATCATGGAGGTACACAATGTCCGCCGCCTGCCGGTAGTTGACAGAGGGAAACTCGTAGGTATAGTAAGCAAAGAGCGTATAGTTCGTTCAGGGCCTTCGCCAGCTACCAGCCTGAGTGTCTGGGAAATTAATTACCTTTTAGCAAAGATGAAGGTTAAAGAAATCATGTCAAAGGATGTGGTCACGGTTTCCCCTGATACATCAGTGGAAAGTGCTGTCGCTTTAGCTCAGACTAAAGGGGCAGGCGCCCTGCCTGTGCTGGAAGACCATAATCTGATAGGCATAGTCACTACCAACGATTTCTTCTACAAACTATTAAATCCAGTATTGGGAATAGGCAAGCCCGGCACCAGGATAGTTATCTCCAAAGGCAGTAAGCCTAAGAGCATCAAAGAGGTTTTAGAGTGTGTCGAAAAGCATGGGCTGGAAATAGTTGCCCTGCATAGCATGGCACCAATAGAGGGCAAAGAGTTCGACCTCTGTGTCCATCTTGATACTGATGACGCGAGCAAGCTCATCAAAGACCTGGCGGATAAAGGTTACGAAACAGAAATAATAGAGCGCTAAAAACCTATAGCTCTGTTCCAGAATAGCCCACCAACATCGCAATGCTGAAGCAGCTAAGCAAGCAGCTTCGGGTAAGTGTTCTTGTTGGTGTCATTTCGATAAACCGCAGTCTTCCCCATGAGCGCAGTTTCTTCGTGCCGGTACACTCCGTTGAGACCCCTTGACAACATCAAATCGAAGTGCTAACTTAGGCATAGTTATCCGATGCTCTAAGGAGGCTTACATGTCGGGTGTTGCCATCGTCACTGATAGTGCTAGCTGCTTACCTCAAGAAATCAAAAACGATTATGAAATCGAGGTAATACCCTTATATATCCACAGCCAAGACAAAACCTATCAAGACGGCGTCAACATCACCCCCCAGCAGGTTTATTCTTTGCAGAGAGCTGATGAAACTCTTACAACTTCGGCACCATCCCCTGGAATATTCGCCGAAAGCTTTCAGTGTCTGGCTAAAAAAACCGGGGAAATCCTGTGCCTTTCAGTTGCCTCCAGTTATAGCGCTACTTTTTCCTCAATACAATCAGCCATAGACATAGTCAAGAAACAGTCACCCAAGCTCCGAATCGAACTCGTTGACTGCTACACTGGCTCAGCAGCTCAAGCTTTAATCACCCTGACCGCAGCTCGTGCCTCAAGGTTGGGCAAAAATCTAAATGAAATCATCTCAAAAATCCACCAGGTCATCCCCAGGGCTGAAATCAGCCTGGTGCTTGACACCCTAAAATATCTGGAAAAAGGCGGCAGAGCCCCTAAGGTGGGAGCCCTGGCAACCTCTTTGCTCAGGCTAAAACCAGTGGTAACCAACCGGATGGGACATGCCCATCTCGTGGGAATGGGCAGAAGCCGAACTCAGGGCATAGACCGACTAGTCAAGGCTATGAAGCAAAAGGTAGGACTCAAGAAGCTAAGTGCTATAGTCATTCACAGCGACCTAGAAGATGAAGCCAAAAAACTGGAACATTGCCTGCTCAGCGAATTCAACTGCCATGAAACCTACGTTACCGAGGTCAGCGCGGTGGTTGCCGCCCATCTAGGTCCCGGCGCTATAGGCATCGCTTTTTGCCCTGAGGAGTAAGCCCTTATGGATAAAACCGCCATAATCACCGATAGCATTGCCTGCCTTCCGCCAGAACTGGCCGAAGAATACCATATCCACATAGTGCCAGGCGGCGCCATCGTCTTTGAAGACAAAGCCTACCGTGATGGTCTAGATATAAGCCATAATGAGGCTTATCACATGCTGGAAAGCTCGCCAGAGCACTTCTCCACTTCGGCAACTTCCCCGGCTGAGTTCCTCAAAGCTTACAAGGAGGCGAGCTGCCACGCTGATGCTATCATATATATCGCCCTCTCCTCAAAACTGAGCGCTTTATATAGCATGGCTCGAGCTGCCAGGGAATCAGCTATAGAAGAGCTGCCCGAAACAAGGATTGAAGTCTTCGACTCCCAGACCGCTACTGCTGCTCAAGGCTTCATAGCTTTGGCTGCAGCCAGGGCAGCTAAAGAAGGCAAGAACTTAGCCGAGGTGATTGCTGCTGCCGAAAGAGTTAGAGATAAGGTTGACTTGTTTTATATTTTTGAGACTATCCGCTACGCTTACCGCACCGGTCGCCTGCCCAAATCCGTTGCTAACCTCGGTTCCAAGTTAAATGTCAAACCGATGATGACGCTTCGCAGCGGCTCAGCCTTTGTCTGTGGTATAGTTAGAAATAGAGAACGCGGAATAGACCACCTGCTGGACCTTGCCAGGCAGAAAGTTGGCAAACAACCAGTGCATATGGCAGTGCTGCACACCGATGCCCTGAACATAGCCGAAGGCCTGAAGCAAAGAATATCAGCCGAGTTTAACTATGTTGAGTTATGGCTCAGCCAATTTAGCCCAATAATGGCTTACGCCACTGGCAGTGGAGTCATCGGCATCGCCTTTTATCCTGATGATTAACCACAAACAGGGTGATCTAGTTCAGATAGATAGGTGACACTCACACGGTATCACTATCAGCAAAATAATAAACATGTAGCGCAGGGCTTTAGCCCTGCCCCATGCTCGTTATACCACCCCGGGCAGCCTTAAAAGACTGCACTACATGCGTAAACAGTCGATAGTCGAGAGTCAAGAGTCGAAAGGTTTTTTGGTGATTTGGATTTAGAGA
>QYPU01000025.1 GCA_007280145.1 Dehalococcoidia bacterium
CCTTAGACGAAGTTGAAGCAAATTATAACATTCCATGGCTGCTGAGACAATGAGGTTAGCTTTGAAATAGCTAACGGCTTTTGTCACCAGATTGAGAATGCTATAATTGTCATTGGTCGGAGAGGTGTCCGAGTGGTTCATGGTGCCGCTCTCGAAAAGCGGTGGGCGCTAAGCCCCGGTGGTTCGAATCCCACCCTCTCCGCCAGGGCATGGAGAGGTGCTGGAGTGGCCTATCAGGCGCGCCTGGAGAGCCCGTGTCGCCTTTGGCGACCGTGGGTTCGAATCCCACCCTCTCCGCCAAGTTAAATTAAACTATCAGCCATTTTTCAACCCGCCAGCAGGATAACCAGTCAAGTGAAATTCTTCAGACGCACAACTCCCAAAATCGGCATAGCTTTAGGCAGTGGGGCAGCCCGCGGCTTAGCTCACATCGGTGTATTGAAAGCACTGAAGGAGGCAGCAATTCCTATTGATATGGTAGCCGGCACCAGCATGGGGGCCCTGATAGGTGCTTGTTTTGCTAAAGAAGGTGATATAGCTGTAGCGGAAGAGATGGCGCTAAAGACGGACTGGAAACAGGTAGCTCGATTGTTAGACCCTAACTTCCGTTCTTTAAGGAAAGGGCTTATTCATGGTCGAAGGCTAGAAGAGCTTTTATATTCCCTGATTGGAGATGTGGGATTTAAAGATTTGAAAATACCGTTCGCAGCTATAACCACTGATGTCAATACTGGCGAAGAGATAACAATCAGGGAAGGCTCGGTGATAGAAGCAGTAAGAGCAAGCATCTCGATTCCAGCTATATTCGTACCTATAAAACTTGAAGGAAAATTCCTAGTCGATGGCGGTTTAACTAATCCTGTGCCGACGGATGTCCTCCTAGACATGGGAGCAAAGTTCATTATCGCTGTAAATGTCCTCACTGAACCACAAAAAAGCAAACAAGCTGCTAGCCTGTTGAAAGAAAGTGGACCAACTGCAGCCCCAAATATATTGAACACTCTAATACAGTCAATTACCATTATGGAGCATGAGATAATAAAGCTAAAGATACTAAAGGCAGATATAATTATAAATCCTGATGTCAGTCATATCGAGGCATTCGAGTTTTATAAAGGGGAAGAGGCTATACAGGCAGGGTATGAAGCAGCCACAAACATTTTACCAAAGCTACAGAGACTGATAGGAAAGCATTGAATAAAAGTTAAAAAGTTGAAAGAGCTGAATTTAAGATAGGTCCTTGGTGACCTTTCCACAAACGCTTCCATAAAAGCGTTACTTTTTTACCATTGTTCGCCTACCCTGCCTATGCTACAATGTTTCAACTTAGATGATAAATACAGATGAGCTGAAGTATTTGGTAGGCTTTTCCAGAATGCCTGGCATCGGTCGGGTGAAGATTTCCCAATTACAGGAGCACTTTACCACTTTGGAACATGCCTGGACGTCTTCTGCCGGTGAGCTAAGAAAGGCTGGGCTGGATTCAAAATCCGTGGATACAATCGTAAATTTGAGACCCAAGATTTCTCTAGATGCTGAGATGGAAAGCCTGGAGCGGTATAAAGTAAAAGTGCTTATCTGTGATTCGCCTACCTATCCTGAAAGGCTGAAGGAAATCTATGACTACCCACCAGTACTTTATGTAAGAGGCAATCTTCTGCCTGAAGATGAATGTTGTCTGGCCGTAGTCGGCACTCGTCGAGCTACTGTTTATGGACGGCAGGTAACCGAGGAGATTGTCAGCGACCTGGCTCGGAATAAAATTACTATCATTAGCGGTTTGGCTAAAGGTATTGATTCTATAGCTCATCGCGCTGCCCTGGAAGCCAGCGGCAGGACTATCGCTGTTTTTGGCTGTGGATTGGATATTGTTTATCCGGCTGAGAATGCCAAGTTAGCTCGCGAAATTATGGAACACGGGGCCTTGATAAGTGAATATCCTTTGGGTATCCGGCCTAAAGCTGATAACTTTCCCCGACGCAATCGGATTATGAGTGGAATGAGCCTTGGGGTGCTGGTGGTAGAAGCCGGAGAAAGCAGTGGGGCTTTAATCACGGCTAATCAAGCACTGGAGCAAAACAGAGATGTCTTTGCTATACCAGGCAGCATTCTATCTCCAGCGAGCAAAGGGGCCAATCATCTCATTCAAGAAGGAGCAAAGCTGGTTCGGAACTATGTCGATGTGCTGGAAGAGCTGAATTTAGCTATGGTGGCTCAGCAACTGGAGATGAAGGAGCTTCTCCCAACCGATGAAACTGAAGCCGTGTTATTAAAACAGCTAAGTCACGAACCAACCCATATTGATGAGGTCTGCCGCCATAGCAATCTAACAACGGCTTTAGTCAGCAGCACCCTGGCTACAATGGAGCTTAAGGGGATGGTGAAACAGGTTGGCAGCATGAATTATGTACTGGCTAGAGAGACAAGAGAGGAATATCAAACTCAGGTAAGGTAACCATGGCAACGAAACTTGTTATTGTTGAGTCTCCAGCTAAAGCAAGAACCATAGGCAAAATCTTGGGTGCCAACTATGTCATTAAGGCGTCTTTAGGACATGTACGTGACCTGCCTACAAAAGAATTAGGCATAGACATAACAAAAGATTTCAGCCCCAAATATGTTGTCATTCCACAGAGAAGAGAGACAATCCGAGAACTAAAGCAAGCAGCTAATGCTGCCTCGGCCATCTATCTAGCGACTGACCCAGACCGAGAGGGTGAGGCAATTTCCTGGCATCTGATTGAGGCGGCTAAACTAGACAAGGATAATATACCTATACGTCGCGTTGTCTTTCACGAGATAACCAAAGAGGCAGTGGAACAGGCCTTTCGTAATCCTCGCTCTATTGACATGAATTTAGTTGATGCCCAGCAAGCGCGGCGTCTCTTAGACAGGTTGGTTGGCTACAAGCTAAGTCCGCTGCTGTGGCGAAAAGTGCAGAGAGGACTTTCTGCCGGCAGGGTTCAATCAGCAGCCTTACGGCTGGTTGTTGACCGGGAGCGAGAGATTCAAAACTTCGTTGCTACAGAGTACTGGACTATTGAGGCTGAATTAGCCAAGCGCCTGCCCAAAGTTCAGAAAACAAGTTTCCGGGCATTACTTGTGGGTCTGACCGATGGCACAAAACTGGAGATACCTAATCAACAGGAAGCAAAGAGCTTTGAAGCTGAACTAAATAAGGCTGACTACGCCGTTCGGGCAGTACAAATCAAGGAGGTATCTCGCCAACCCGCACCACCTTTTATCACCAGCACCCTGCAACAGGAAGCCTGGCGCAAGCTACACTTCACCGCCAAACGCACCATGATTATTGCTCAGCAGCTTTATGAAGGTATATCTATCGGCGAAGAGGGTTCTGTAGGGCTTATTACCTATATGCGCACCGATTCTACCCACGTAGCGGCTAGCGCCATAGCCGAGACTAGAGATTTTATTAATAGTAAATATGGCAATGATTTCCTACCTCCTCAGCCACGTTATTTTGGGAAAAAAGGGAGGTGGGCACAAGAAGCACATGAAGCTATTCGGCCTACTAAGATTCATCGGGAACCAGACCAGCTCCATTCGTATCTCAAGCCAGAGCAAATCAAGCTTTATGAGCTCATTTGGAAGCGAATGGTGGCAAGCCAGATGGCGGCAGCATTGTTTGACACCGTCACTATAGAAATAGAAGCAAAATGCTCAGAATCCCAAAGGGAATATCTACTGAAAGCAACCAGTTCCGTCCTCAAGTTCCCAGGTTTTATATCTCTTTACAGCGAGGGGAAAGATGAAGACGGGGATGAAGATAAAAGGGCTACGCTTCTCCCCAAACTGAAAGCAGGTGATAGATTAGTACTGCTAGGGCTCTTTCCAGAACAGCATTTTACCCAACCTCCACCTCGCTATACGGAAGCTACATTAATAAAGGCGTTGGAGCAAAAGGGAATCGGGCGCCCAAGCACTTATGCCCCAATTCTATCCACTATCCAGGATAGAGGCTATGTGTACAAAGAAAATGGTAAGCTTTGTCCTGATGATATAGGAATTATTGTCAACGACCTGCTAGCCCAGCATTTCTCCAAAATCGTTGATTTAGGTTTCACTGCCAGGCTAGAGAGAGACCTCGACGACATCGCTCAGGGCAAGAAAGAATGGGTGTCTGTTTTAAGACGCTTTTACACCCCTTTTGATAAAACACTGAACAAAGCCTCTGAGACGATAGAAAAAGTCAACCTTGACGAGCCAACTGATAAAATCTGCCCTGCATGTGGCCAGCCTATGGTGATAAAAAGAGGTCGCTACGGTAAATTCTTAGCTTGCAGCGGGTATCCTGAATGCAAAGAGAAAACTAATATTGATGAGCAGACCGATGAAACCTGCCCTGAGTGTGGTCGACCCATGGTAATAAAGATGGGTCGTTATGGCAAGTTCTTAGCTTGCAGCGGCTATCCTGAGTGTAAAAGGACAATGCCCTTCCTGGTTAAAACTGGTGTTCCCTGTCCACAATGCGGGAAAGAACTGGTAGAAAGAATAAATAAGAAAAAGCGTATCTTTTATGGCTGCAGTGGCTTTCCACAATGTAAGTTTGCTATTAACCTCAAGCCAGTTTCTCAGCCTTGCCCCCGATGTGGCAAACTCCTTATTATGTATCAAAACGATTGGGTAAGATGCACGACCTGCGATTACAAGGGTAAACTAGCCGAATCAGAAAAGGTAGGAGCAACAATATGAAAATCTTAGTTATCAATGGACCGAATCTTAATATGTTGGGCAAGCGGAATAAGGTTATTTACGGAGATAAAACACTGTCAGAGCTTGATGCCACGCTAAAAAAGGAGGCGCAGAGCTTGGGGATAGATATAGTTAGCTTTCAATCTAACAGCGAGGGGAAGCTCATCGACTTCATCCAAGAACACTCCTCTGAAGCCGATGGTGTAATTATCAATCCTGGAGCGCTCACCCATTACAGCTTTTCCCTGCGTGATGCTTTAGCCGACAGTGGGTTGCCAGCCATTGAAGTACATCTATCCAATATTTATGCTCGTGAAGATTGGCGGGCTAAATCAGTGATTTCTCCTATCGCCAGAGGCCAAATTACTGGATTGGGCTGGCGGGGATATCTTGCTGCGTTGCGAACATTGGTTAGCGAATTGAAGGGAGAGAGTCGGGAGTGAGCCGACTACAAAAGCTGCGTCAGAGTCTTGCATGCCAAGAATTGGATACCATCCTAGTTTCGCAGCCAGAAAACCGGCGGTATCTTTCCGGGTTCACTGGCTCGGCAGGTTGGTTGCTCATTTCAGCTAGTAACGCCTTTTTAGCTGTCGATTTCCGCTATGTGGAGCAGGCTAAAAGCCAAGCACCCAACTTCGAAGTTATTCACATCAAAGGCGATGTGGCAAATTGGTTGCCTAAACTAGCCCAGGATTTGGGACTTAAGAAAATGGGCTTTGAAGCTGAACAAATCCCTTTTGCCACTTACCATCAGCTATGTAAAGCAATAAGCGATAGCCACTACCAACTTCAACTTATCCCGACTACCGGTTTAGTAGAATCCCTTCGCGCTATAAAGGAGCCAGAGGAATTAGAATCTATCATCGAGGCAGTGAATCTTGCTGATACTGCTCTTGACTACGCTAAAGCAGTAATCCGCCCGGGGACGACAGAAAGGGAAATAGCTTGGGAACTGGAGAGGTTCCTCCGAGAAAAAGGCAGCGAACCTGTACCCTTCGACATCATTGTAGCGTCGGGGCCCAACTCAGTGCTGCCGCACGCCAAACCCACCGAGCGAGTTATTCTTGAGGGCGAGCCTGTGGTAATTGACATGGGAGCCCGGGTGAACGGTTATTGCAGCGACTTAAGCCGCACTTTATTTCTGGGTGAAGAAGACAAGACTTTTTCCAAAATTTATGATATTGTCTGGGGTACACAACTAACCGCTCTGGCTACAATTGAGGTTGGTATGAGCGGTGACCAGGCTGACCAACTAGCCCGAACTGTTATCAATCAGGCAAACTATGGCGAAGCCTTTGGCCATAGTCTAGGACACGGTGTTGGTTTAGAGTCCCATGAGTCACCACGAATTGGTCCTGGTTCCTCAGACCTGCTGGTAGATGGAATGGTTTTTACCGTCGAGCCTGGAATTTATATTACTGGCTGGGGGGGAATCAGAATTGAGGACACAGTGGTACTGGAGAATGGTAAGACCAAAGCTCTTGCCAGGACAGGGAAAATAGCGAGCATTTAGCAGGAGATAACTATTTTATGATTGACGCTGGAGAACTAAAAAGGGGGATTACCATTGAACTAGACGGGCAGCTATACCAAGTTCTTGATTATCAGCACATCAAGACAGGACGAGGCTCAGCTCAGGTTCGATTAAAGCTACGTGATATCCGCGCCGGTCATACTACCGACCGGTCTTTTCAAGCCAGTGAGAAGTTTGCCCGGGCTTTCCTTGAGCGCCGCCCTGTCC
>QYPU01000011.1 GCA_007280145.1 Dehalococcoidia bacterium
ACATTATTTGGGGGAATAGAAATAAACATGTAGTGCAGGGCTTTAGCCCTGCCCATCAGCCACCCCCAGGGCGGCCTTAAAAGACCGCACTACGTGTGGGTTAGATTCTGGCGACCTAAAAAGGTGGCACTGCATGTTGGCTGGGTTTGCTTAATGGTGAAGAACAGCTTTATAGGTCTGTTGCAACAGTAGGGCGTCTTCCTCAAGGTTGGGGCTTTCGCAAATGACCAGGCCTTTCACCTTGCAACCACTTAGAGCTTGGGTAAAGTCAACATAATTGAAGTCTGATTCTGCCGCATTTAGATGCTTGATTTCTCCGTGTTCGCCATAGGCTATGCCTGAGACATGGATGTGCATATTCTCTAAAGCCTGCCTGCCTAGTTTGTTTTCTACTTGCTTGAGGATGAATACGAATTCGTCATAAGAATTAAACTTTCCAGTGCGCGCATGCCAGTGAGCAAAATCTATGCATGGAGCTATTCCTTTTACCTCAGCGCTCAGTTTAATTACCTCTTCTAGGGTTCCGAACTGGCTGGTTTTGCCAGTGACTTCAGGTCTGAGCCAAACTTGATTGCCCTCGGCTCTTAGTTGACTGGTTAGCTGTTGAAGTTGCTTCTTGACCTGGCCGTAAACTTTGCTTGGGGGGTCGCCAAGATAGAAAGCGGCATGGAAGACGATGCTTACAGCGCCGCATAGGGAAGCGATACGGGCTGTCTGGAGTATTCTTTCCTGGCTGGCTTTTATCTTCTCCGGCTCTCGGGCATTGAGATTTACAAAGTATGGACCGTGAGCAGTAAGTGCTATCCTTTTGCTATCAGCTACTTCAGCCACTGTTAAGGCGGCTTCTCGGCTCATATTGACCCCACGTACAAACTCCAGCTCCATGCAGCCTAATCCTAGCTCGGCAACACGCTCAATCCCGGCTGATGTTGACGATGTTCTAGCGCTATGGGGAACTCCGGCTGTCCCAAAAAGTAGCTTTTCCATGATGTTAAGATTGGTGACTCAGGTTAAGACAATTATACCCAGAAAGAGGTTGGAATACCATGGAGTTTGATCACATTCGTTTGCTGATCTAGTTCAGATAGATAGGTGACACTCACACGGTATCACTATCAGCAAAATAATAAACATGTAGCGCAGGGCTTCAGCCCTGCCCCACGCCCATCAACCACCCAGGCAGTCTTAAAAGACTGCGCTACATGCGAAAACAGTCGACAGTCAGCAAATGTGTCACTGATCATATGAACGAGTACATTTGCTGCTCGGCATATAGGAAGATGTGATATAATAGATGATGTAGTCTTCGACAAAACTGGTTTGGAGGAGCAAGTTCTGGAAGCGATAGAAGTAGCTCGGCGAGCGGTAGAGGCTGCCTCAGACAAACAGGCTGATAATATCGTTATGCTGGATATAAGACAGGTTTGTTCCTTTGCCGATTATTTCGTTATATGCAGTGGGGATAGCACCCGCCAGGTTGAAGCTATCTGGCAAGAGATTCGTGAAACACTGAAACGTGAGAGCGTCATTCCTTATCATATTGAGGGTACCGCTGATTCAGGATGGCTTCTCCTCGATTTGGGGGGAGTCATTATCCATATCTTCTCTCCGGCGCAACGTGATTATTATCAGTTAGATAATTTGTGGGATAAAGCCACCCCGATAATCAAGATCCAGTGATCCACCAGTAATAGTAAATCCTAAATCCGAATTTCTAAATTCTAAACAATATCAAAATCCAAGTAGCTAAATCCAAAACTACTGGCTCTTTGTTAGGATTGAACCGAATATCTTGGTCAATTCTACAGATTCTTTCAGGAGCATCTCTTGTTCATTCCTCAAATTGGAGTTACTCGCTTCTATAAGCCGTAGCCAGTATCCGCTCTCTTTGGCTTCTTTGCGACATATCTTGATTCTCATCAAGAAATCCTTCTTACTTAATGCCTCATTTGCTTCTATGTAATTCGCTCCCACGGAAGTCGCTGCCCGAACTAATTGCTTTGAGATTTCCCCCTCAATAACTGTCTTTGGCAACCCTTTGCAAAGCCTAACAGCATTCCTGGCAAATTTGAATGTTCTCTCCTCCAGGTCATATTGTGTTGAATTTTGGTTTTTGGTCATTAGGATTTGTTTGGGATTTCGAGCTTAGAGCTTAGGATTTTTGTCATGCGCAATCATTTAAGATCTTTCATGCAGTTGTCAATTTCTTTGGCGTAACTCAGAATCTCCTCTGGTGAGAAAAAAAGGCTTATTTCCTTTTCAGCGTTTTCGGTTGAGTCAGAACCATGCACGAGGTTATGCCCGATATCCAGTCCGAAGTCACCTCTAATAGTGCCTGGCGAAGCTTTAGCCGGGTCAGTTTCACCCATGGTCTGTCGTATGGCCTCCACGGCTTTTTCACCCTCAAAAACGGCGGTGATGATAGGGCTGGAGGTAATAAATTCAACCAGGTCGTTGAAGAAAGCTTTACCCTGATGAATGGCATAATGCCGTTGAGCTAAGGCTTTGTCCATTTGCAGCATCTTTATAGCTACAATCTTTAGTCCTCGCCTTTCAAGGCGGGAGATAATGACTCCAGCTAGCCCTCGCTGCATAGCATCAGGTTTGACAAGAACTAAACTTCTTTCCATTTTTAAAAACTCCTTTCGACAGCTTGTAGCATTCTTTATTTAACTTTGCGCTGGGTAATCGGGGGTTGACGCAAGTATAAAGGCTGGAGACTTGCTGGATTATCCTGGTCGCCCCTGCTCAGATGCTGCCAGCCCAGTGCTGCCAGGTGGCTGGCATGACGCAATCTCGCTGCAGGGTCAGGTATTATGGCCTGCCTGCCCAGCCTCTGCCGTAGTTGCTGGACTAGAGGTGATGGGATTTCGCCGCAGAAGAGCGTTTTCCTTTTAATTTGTTGACACAGAACATCGGCAGTGGTGATATGTTCTTCTATTAAGCAATGCCAGTCATCACTTTGCTGATAGAGAGCTGTGGCAATTTCTCCACGGCCGGCGTTGTGGATGGGGCATAGAGGCAGTCTGGTATAGGCAAAAGGGTGAGCTTCGATTTCTAGAGTGCTTATTCCAATCAGCGGAATACTCAAAGCAAAGGCAAACCCTTTAGCTGTACTCATGCCTACTCGAAGCCCGTTAAAGCTTCCTGGCCCTTTGGCTACGAAAATGGCACCAAGGGATTGAGGACTAAGTTTAGTCTGATTGAGCAAATGAGTTATATTCGGCACCAGTTCCACGGTATGGTTTTGTCCTGAGTGCCACGTCAGCTCAGCTATCGTTTCCCCTTCACATGATAGTGAGATGCTGGCGAAATCAGTTGAAGTGTCTATAGCTAGCTCCATATTTTTAAGTCCAAGTTAAGAGATTTCAGTAGTCGTGAATAGCGCTCGCCTTTGGGTTCCAGACTGAGAGCACGCTCCATATCTGATATGTAGCTGAGGCTTATAAGCAGGTTTTCTTGAGGCAGCACTGTTGTGCCTTTCTCTGCCCATTCGACTACGCAAACGCCCTTGCCATAGAGATACTCGTCGAGCCCTAGGTCTGCGATTTCTTCGATGTGGTCGAGTCGGTATAAATCTATGTGGTACAAGGGAATCCTGCCACAATGTTCTCTGACTATGACAAAGGAAGGGCTAAAGGCATACTCTTTGATGCCCAGTCCCCACGCAATACCTTGTGTCAGGCAGGTTTTACCACTTCCCAGGCTGCCAGTGAGAAGAAAGATGTCACCGCTCTGAGCCAATTTGCCCAGTTGAACTCCCAGGCGTTGCGTTTGCTCCGGGCTATGTGAAATGAGCTGTAAAGCTGTCATTATAGTCATGCCTCAGATTTGAAATGCTCCCAGCCTGCCTGCTGCCAGGGAATACTTTTGCCATCAGTATCAACCAGGGTCACCTGTCCTGGCAGTCCCTCAATTATTTCGCCGATTACGGTTACCGGGCAAGGGATGGCTTGCTTCACCCGGGTGATAACCTGACTGCTGGCGGTGAAAAGCAGCTCATAGTCCTCGCCGCCGGTTAGGGCTAACTGCTGGCAGTCTGCTTTGAAATTAGCCTGAGCTGCAGGGTGGACTGGTATCAGGTTTTCCTTTATTCTGGCGCTGACTCGGCTCGCCTTGCATACGTGAGTCAAATCGGCGATCAAACCATCGCTTACATCTATAGCCGTCCTGACCCCCTGGCGTAGCAGAATCTGCCCCTCTTTTACTCTGGGCATTGGCTGGAGATGGGCTTGCTTAAGTAGTTTAGTTGTCTCGGCATCAAAGTTAAGCTTTTGTTTGAGCATCCTGAGACCGGCTGCTGATAGCCCTGGGTATCCAGTAACGGCTATTTGGTCACCAGGCATAGCTGCTGAGCGGGTGAGCGCAGATTTATCTTCCAGGCTGCCCAGGATGGTGACGGTAATTGTCACCTTGCTGGCAGAGGCAATGTTGCCGCCAGCTATAGCGATTCCAAATTGGTTAGCTATCTGGACCATGCCCTGATACAGGCTGGAGATACAATCTGCTTCAAGCTCGCCGGGAAGAGCCAGGGAAATGAGAGCATATTCTGGAATGCCGCCCATAGCTGCGATGTCGCTCAGATTCACCGCGATGGCTTTCCAACCTAGCTCCCACCACCCGGTGATATCCAGGTCGAAGTGTGTATCTTGAACCAAACTATCCGTGGTAGCTAGCTGAACAGGGCTGCTACACTGCCAGACAGCAGCATCATCACCAATGCCAATGCGTAGCCGCTGCCATGAAGTATTTTGGGGATTCTTGGTCTTATCAACAATGTTGGCTAAAAGTTCGATTAAGCCAAATTCCCCTAAGTCGGAGACCTTCATAGCTGGGATTATAACATATTGCCCCTTGTTTTAGCTTAAAACAGTCACCAGATTTTTATTGATGGCTTGATAGGTGTGGTCTAGTTCAAATAGATGAGTGACACTTGATAAGAGATGAAAGAACGTTACTAATCCAACGAATGTAGTGCGGTCTTTTAAGGCCGCCCGGGGTGGCAGACGGGCAGGGCTTTAGCCCTGCACTACATGTTTTTATTCAGGGTCGTCCTCTACTCCGCATTTTCTCTTTCATGGGTGGCATTTTCTCAGAACAATTAGAGGTGGCAAAATCTTAGAACATTAACACCAGTGTGTGGAGGTCTTGTATATAGCAAGTACAAGTTATATAATGGCGACAGAAAGAACAAGGAGGTGGGTTGATATGAAGAAAACAATCGCATGTCCTGGTTGTGGTTCGCAAAATCCTGCTGACCAACAGTTTTGTGGCTCTTGCGGAGCAAAGTTGGCTGGTGAGGCGGAGCAGCAAACAATCATATGTCCTGGCTGTGGTTCGCAGAATGCTGCTAGCCAGCAGTTTTGTGGGTCTTGTGGAGCAAAATTGGCTGGTGAGGCGCAACAGGTGCCCACTGGAGTGCAGCCGGTGCCCACTGTGGTGATAGAGCCTCTTGTCAATCGCCGGCAAATTGAGGTCAAGCCCACTTGGGGATTGGCCTGGGGCCTGTTTTGGCGGCTACTATTGTTGAACCTGGTGATCGGTGGAGTGCTCTACCTGATAGCCGTGATTGTAATGCTTGCCTTCGGCTTCACATACCCGGTTGGGTTCTGAGGCGTCGAGGGGATTTTGTAATATGCAGCAGACAATCACCTGTTCTAAGTGTGGTTCGCAAAATCCTGCCGGCCAGCAGTTTTGTACAAATTGTGGGGCAAAGTTAGCTGGCGAAGGTCAACAGCAGGCATGGGAGGCGCAGCCAGCGCCAGGTGTCCCATCGGCGGCAAGCGGTGCTGCATCGCCTCAAAAGTATGTATTTCTAGTTGCGGCTGGTATTATTTTTAAGGTTATTGGCTGGGTGGTATTAGTGGGTGGCATCCTTGGCTCTATCGCAGTGGCCGTGATGGCAGCACAAGGAGCCATGACGGGATTGCTGGGCTTGCTGGACCGCGGCCTCGGAATCGTAGGCATCTCCGGAGTCGCTGGCGCTGGCATGGCAGTTTTGACGTTTGGGGGTATTATAGGTTCTTTGTTGTGCGGTTTAGGCTTTCTAGCTTTCGCTGAGCTCTGTAATGCAGCAGTAGCTATAGAAGAGAATACAAGATTATAAATAAGCAAGCTGGGGACTACCCCCTGCCTTCCATGCGCATTTATGTGCAGTTAGTTGCTATCTCAATTAGTGAGAGCTGACTAGATTGCCTCTCTCATCTTATCTTTTCTTCCACTAGATAGATGCTGATACCGTCGAGGGCGAGGTAATGGAGGCTTTCATTGGAATCGAAAATAACCCCCCTTCCCCCTCTTGAAATGATTTGGTCGTATTGCTTCCCCTCCTCTTCATCTACGACGACGAGCCATTTATTCGTGGTTTCGACTGTATAGGTCGTGATTAGAGCTGTATAGGCAACATGCTGGCTGTCGGGGCTGAAGACAAGCGTGTCTGCCCCAACGCTGTCGTATTGCTTTCCCTCCTGTCCATCCATCACCACAAGCCACTTATTTTCTACTCGAGCTGTATAGGCAACATGCTGGCTGTCAGGGCTGAAGACAAGTGTGCCTATCCCGATGCTGTCGTATTGTTTTCCCTCCTGTCCATCCACCACAACCTCCTTATCGCCTACTATAGCTGTATAAGCCACGTGTTTGCTATCCGGGCTGAAGATGAGGGCTCCTGCTCCCACACCCTCATATTGCCGTTCCTCTTTTCCATCTACCACAATAACATTCTCAACACCGTCTCTGGCCAAATAAGCCAACCGCTGGCTGTCCTGACTAAAAATAAGGCTGCTTGCCCAGATGTCGTCGTAGTGTTTCCCTTCCTCTCCATCCACTACCACAAGCCACTTATCGCCAACCCGAGCCGTATATGCCAGCCGCTGGCTATCCGGGCTAAAGGCAAAACCGGC
The DNA here is from genome assembly GCA_007280145.1 of Dehalococcoidia bacterium. Classification (GTDB taxonomy): domain Bacteria; phylum Chloroflexota; class Dehalococcoidia; order GIF9; family UBA5629; genus QYPU01. The sequence goes on from QYPU01000011.1 coordinate 6,903, forward strand.
TGCATACATGGCGTCGTATCGGTTTCCTTCTTTACCGTCTATCACTGCAAACCATCTATCGCCTGCTTGAGCTGCGTATGCCAGATGCTGGCTATCTGGGCTGAAGGTGATAGTGCCTAGCCCAATGTCGTTGTATTGTCTCTCCTCTTTACCATCTACTACCACCAATCGCTTATCGCCAACTCCAGCCATATAAGCCAGCCGCTGGCTATCTGGACTGAAGACAATGGTGCCTGTTCCGATGATTTCGTATTGCCTCTCCTCTTGCCCATTCACTACGACAACCCAGTTATCGCCCACTTTAGCTACATAAGCCAACCGCTGGCTGTCCGGGCTGAAGACGAGGGTGTTCAGTGCGATGGCATCGTACTGATTACCTTTTTTACCGTCCACCACCACAAGCTGCTTGTAATCAACCCCGGCTATATAAGCCACCCGCTGGCTGTCCGGGCTGAAGATAGGAGTGCCTGACCCGATGCCACTAAATTGTTTGCCCTTTTTGCCATTCACTACCACAAACCACTCATCGCCGACTTTGGCTGCGTAAGCTACCCGTTTGCTATCCGGGCTTGTTCTGAAGGACTCTGGTATCCATGAGGAAGTATCAATTTGAACGATACGTTTCTCGGATACTGCTGTGCCAGTGCCGGGTGTTATTGCTGTGCAGCCCATCACCAGCATAAGCGCTGCAGCCAGCAGGACAATATGGCCAAATCTCATGTACGTACCTCCTAATCTCTCAGGCAACCAGTTTGACTTGACTGCCTTCGCTATTATACCACTGATGTGAGCTTATGCTAAAATTAAATTATTGATAGGTAAAAGCTATGCCGGCAAATTTACCGCCACAGTATTTTGAAGCTGAGAAGCGCTTGCGAATGGCTAAGAGCCCGGAGGAGAAAATCGAAGCTCTGGAAGCCATGCTTGCCATTATGCCCAGGCATAAGGGCACGGATAAGCTCCATGCTGACTTGAGGAGAAAGATTGCCAAGATATCCGAAGAAGCTGAAAGGAAATATGCTACCAGCAGAAAAAGTTTTTACATTAGAAAAGAAGGTGCTGGCCAGGTAGTTCTGGTTGGGCTGCCTAATGTCGGCAAGTCACAACTGCTAGCAGCAATTACCGAAGCCTCTCCCGAGATAGCCGATTATCCCTTTACTACCCAGGCCCCCGTCATCGGTATGATGAGATTTGAGAACATTCAGATTCAGCTAGTTGACACACCAGCGGTAACAGGCCGTGATTCTCGCGTGTGGCTGAACAATATCGCCAGGAACGCTGACCTCATAGCTATCATTGTGGATTTGAACAACCAGCCAGTAGACCAGGTGGAGACTATCCTCCAAGAACTGGACAGTATGGGCATAATACCTACTACAAATGATGCTCAAGAGGCGACTATCGGCAAGCGTCAGCGCGAAATGCTGATTGTCGGGAATAAGAATGACCTGGAGAGTTCAAGTGCCCACATGGGCCGATTGCAGACGCAATACAACGCTCAGTTTCCTGTGATTGCGGTTTCTGCCAAAGAGGGTAACGGACTGGAAGATGTGAAGAGGGGGATTTTTGAAGCTCTGGATATTATACGGGTCTACACCAAAACTCCAGGAGCGAAGTCTGACCTGACCGACCCGGTAATTTTGCGGAGAGGCAGCACATTAAAAGATGCCGCCGAATCTGTTCACAAGGATTTCCGAAGTAACTTAAGGTACGCCTTGCTCTGGGGCTCAGGGAAGTTCGACGGGCAGAGAGTTAGTCCAGAACATGTCCTTCAAGACGGCGATGTAATTGAACTCCATATCTAGGGTAAGCTGCCTCTCTATTTCTGAACTCCACTTTCATACAGCTTATCTGCCAATTCTTCTATATACAGCCTGTTCTCAAGCTTAGTTCGCCACTTATCGGGAATAGAATTAACCCCCAGATAAGCGCCTGAAATAGCCCCGGTCATCGCACCTATAGTATCGGTGTCTCCACCAAGGCTGACGGCGAAGAGCACTGCCTCCTCAAAGGAGCGAGAATGAGAGAGGAATGAATATACGGCTGTGGGCACCGAATTGAAAGCCTCGATACCATTGCCTAGTTCAGCAACAACTTTCGCTCTATCCGTTTTATTTAAGAGCATCTCTATCTTTGCCAGCTTCTGCTTATATACTTCGTGGTGAATGAATTCACCTAGCCTGGCTAGAAATTCTTTTGGGTCAAGGACTGCCGATGGTTCCAGATGCACAGCCAGAGCAATAGCGTATGCCTGCAAAGCTGCTCCTTCTTTACCTAGTTCGTGACTATGGGTAATCTGGCTTGAATTGTAAGCAACCTCTCTTAATTTAGCCGAATCATCATGATACAAAATGCCTACAGGGGCAATCCTCATTGCCGAGCCATTGCCATAAGAGCCACCATGGTATAGTCTTTCAGCCGCTTTATCCCAGGCTTCACCAGCTTTTATCAATCGAAAGATGCGTGGCGGTCCTGGCCCGTAGCCGCGCCATGGCTCACGATTGTAATTCTGCATAAAGGTACGTGCCATATGCTCTCCGTCGAAGCCTTCATTTCTAACCAATGACTCGGCTGTGCCTATCATCATGTGGGTATCATCAGTATAAGCTAAGACTTCCTGTCCCTCGGCTACGGCCTCAATTGCCCTGGGCTCGACCATATGCCATCCCTCGAATCTGGCTCCAAGGGCATCCCCCACCCCGGTACCAACCAAAGAGCCCAGAAACTTTGATTTCAGAACTTCCTTGTCCATTCAACTACACTATGGTAAAATTCAGGACTTTTCTTGCTAGCTTATTATATACTAATAAACAATAGGTGCAATGGTGAATCCCAAAGTAGCTGAAAAAATCGATGAACTGAGAAATGATAAGCTGCACGGTGCTGGCTGGCTGTCAAGGCAGGCCATTAGCATCCTAAACCTTGCCATAGGTAAGAGCCAGGCTCGTACCGCGGCCGACTTTATAGACGAGGCAAGGATGGTAGCCACAGAGCTTGCACAAGCCCGACCCAGTATGATTTCCATACCTAATTATATTCATCAGTTTCTGCACCAGATTATGCTGGGGGTAGAATGCGAAAAGGACCTGGATTCTCTGAAGATTTGGGCCCAAGCTAAAGGGAATGAGCTTGTTAAGCTTTCCAAACAAGCTGAGTCGAGGGCTATAGGATATGGCTGTGGGATAATCAGCAGCCAGGATACGGTAATAACCTGTAGCTATAGCTCAACGGTATGCCGGGCTTTTGAACTGGCTATGCGGAACGAGGAGGAGTTCTGCGTTATGGTCGCCGAGTCTATGTCTAATGGCGAGGCATTCGGTGAAATCACCGCCAGGCGACTTGAAAAGCATCAGATTCCCGTTGAAGTAATACCTGATGAGTCTATGCGCCTGTATGTATCTAAGGCAAATAAGGCTTTGGTAGGCGCGGATAGCATATTAGCTGACGGCGCCCTCATAAATGGCACGCCAACTTTTAGGCTGGCTCAAGCAGCCAGTGAGGAAAATATTCCCTTTTATGCTGTTTGCGAAAGCGCCAAGTTTGATATTCGAGGTTATATAGCTAAAGCATCGGAACCAGAGTTGGGCTTTGACAAAACCCCGCCCGACTTAATAACCGGGATAATAACCGAGAAAGGCATCATGCAGCCGAGCCTGGTCATTGCCTACATTGAGACAATGGCCAGCTCCTCTCAGTGAAGCTAAAAAAACAAGGCGTCAGTAATGAAAAAGGTGGTGTTCACAGATTTAGATGGCACCTTACTTGATTGGTCTGATTATTCGTACAGCCAATCTCTAAGTGCATTAGAACTGCTCCAGGGCAAAGGAATCCCTATTGTCTTTTGCTCAGCCAAGACCAGAGTGGAGCAGGAGGCCTATAGAGAAGAGCTAGGTATAAAAGACCCTTTTATTGTTGAGAATGGTGGAGCTATTTTTATACCACGAGGCTATTTTCCGTTTACTTTTAATCACCATAAAACTACCAAGGACTACTTTGTAATTGAGTTAGGTATCTCGCATCAGAAGGTCAGAGAGGTGTTGAGGAGGATTGAGGATGAGGTTGGCTGCAATATCAAGGGTTTTGAAGATATGAATCCAGAAGAGATAGCCCTAGATACCGGGCTGAGCTTGAAATTTGCCTCCCTAGCAAAACAAAGGGAGTATGATGAAATATTCAAGATTGAGGATACGCAGGAAAAGATAGAGGCTGTACTAGATAAAATCGAGGACGCCGGACTAACCTACGGCTCTGGCGGAAGATACTATGGTGCTGTATGTGGTAATAATAAAGGCAAGGCCATCAAAATCTTGATTGAGCTATTCGGGAGAAAACTTGGTAAGATAGAAACTATTGGTATTGGCGATAGCCGGAACGATATATCTATGC
>QYPU01000036.1 GCA_007280145.1 Dehalococcoidia bacterium
AACCGACCTTCTTTATGTTTCATTCTTAGCCCTCCTTATTTTGTAAACAGAGTTAGATGAATGCCGCCTGGTATAAAAGGTTCAATACTGCAGGCAATCTCTTGACAGATTCTAACACCTTATATTCTGGCTATCAAGCTCACTGTAATTAAATGATTATATTCCCTTACCTTTCACGATGGCTATTTCATCATCGGTAAGCCCGTAGAGCCTGTAAACTATCTGGTCAATGAGGTTATCTGTTGCCTTGATGCGAGCCTTTAATGGAGTAAGAACACCCATAGTAGCCGAGAATTCGCTGGCTATGGTATCCCTGGTCTGTGATGGGCACGGGTCCGGGACAGACTTATTTTTCTTGAGAACATCAAGCAAGTCTTCAAAGCTGTTTTCGTGGAAACCCTTGATTTTGGTCTTGTTCTTCTGGTCTTCAACGGAGCCTTCCAGTATTTCTTTCTCCAGCCAGGTCAGAAAGCCTTTAATCTTGGACTGCTTGTCTTTGTTGAGCCGTGTCATCTCCTCGGCGAGGAAAGCCAGCAGGTCATGCACCACATCTGATTGCTCGTGCTCCACATCCGGGGTGCCATCAGCTTTTTGTGGTAAGCGTTCAGCTACGAAGGCGAGAATCTTATCCCAATCCTGGCTCTGAAGGCATTCCTGATATAGCTCTTTACCCTGCTCCAGCAATTGCCTTCGCTCCTTTTCCGGGGTGGTGAAGTTGATGCGGCGGATGGGCATGGCTTTGAGCAGGTTCAGATAAACCTGAGGCTTGGTTGTACCTGATACTCTCGCCAGCATTTCGTAGAAAGAACGCATGAACTTGCTATTCAGTAGAGAAAGAAGGAAGTCTAAGCTGAGCTGCTTGTGAGTTGCTGTTATTTGAAAGATAGAGTTGGGAAATAGAAACTTGGCATCGTCAATCGTGGCAACGATGGTCGGTTCTGTCTGCCTCAGGATGATCTTTCTATCCGACGAAAAACATTGCATTCGTCTAGGTGAGTCATAGTTGAATCCCGGCCTCTTGAGATGCCTTGTGAACTCTGGTTTCAGTACCCACCAGCCCTCCCACTCCGCAAGTCCATAGCGGCATGGGATGGATTCTCCTCGCCTGAGTGCCCTAGAGTAGTGTTCTTGATTTTCCGGCATTTGTATGAATAGCTCATTAAGCAAGTTCGCCGTTTGGATGCCGTCACACACTACAGCGACATCATTGAGCATAGGGTGGCCCTTGGTCCTTCCTTTGAGGGCAATGACATGTGGAGAAACAAAGAATCTAGCTACTTTGGACTGCTCCCCGGAACTATTTACGATATAGTCATCGCACACAATGTCGATGGGCAATTTGTGTCTCTGTGATTCTTCAAGTCTAGCCTCATCCTCAATCTCTGCGACAAGGATCGCCGGTACTGGTTCGAAGACTCCCTTAGTTGCCCTGACGAGGCAAATTGGATTTGCCACCTCACGAAAGAACCGCTCACCAAAATCCAAGATCTCATGAATCCGCCACTCGTTGACCATGAAGTGCCTGGTCGGAGTGAAGTACTCACCCGACAGCAGGTGAGAAGGAAACAATAGCGAGAATCTGTCTTGCGACCTAAGAATTTGGAAGCCAAGCTCCCAAAAAAGAAAGGATATGTCGAAGCGATGTCGAGCCGTCTTTGTCCATTGATTTTCAAAAAAGCCCTTTTCGTTTTCCGCTATGTTGTCGCTTGATATCATTGGTGGATTTCCGACTACGGCATCAAAGCCGGGATTGGTTTTTCGGTTGCCCTGTTCATCGTAGAACACCTCGGGGAACTCCAGTTCCCAGTGGAAGAAGTGTCTCTCATCCCTCATAGCCAGAGCTTTTTTGACGGTCTCTTTTTGCAATAGCTTCTCCCACTCCGGCTGGGGGGACTGGAGATTGTCCAACAAGGCATAGTATTCATCGCCTTGGTTACCAAAATAGGTGCTAACCCAGAGGTCGGCAAGGGTGCGGAAGCGCTCAGCATTATGCTCAAAATCACGCTCCCATTTCTCTTTATTGTGGATATCCTCCAGTGTTTCAGTGGGAAACCGAGCAATGAGGGCCCGGTTCTGGAGCAAATCATATAGTTTCTTGTTGAAAGCCTCATCAAAGAGCCCTGACTGAGCTGGCCTTCGACTGAGGTCGGCTATCTTAACCTTCTTGCGCCTTGTCTTTGGTAAGGGCAGGTCGCCTAGCTCTGCTACCTCTGCGCCAATGAGGCTGTTACCCACCCGCAGGTGATGGTTAAGGAACGAGAGTGGTTTGGACTTAGCCATAGTTCCCAGCCACAGCGTTAACTTGGCAAGCTCAACCGCCAGGGGGTTCAGGTCAACTCCATAGATGCAATTCTCCACTACCCGGCGGCGGTAATAAGTCAGCTCTGATTCTTCAGTAAGTTCCAGCGGCGACTCGATAGACGGGTCAGTGGCAATAGCTTCAGCCAGAAAGTCTGTAGCACGAGCCAGGAAATGGCCGCTACCCATTGCCGGGTCGAGTACCTTCAGGGAGAGATAGGGTTCTAGTAGCCGCTCATGTTCTTCGGCTATCTTGCGGTCATATTTATCGGTCGGCTCCAAGCCCTGCTTTTGTTCCTTCAGCTTCTGCCACTTGGCAGTTGCCTTATCAACCTCTGGCTTTAGAGCTTTGAGCTTATCCTGGGCTTGCTTCACCAGTGGGTCAAGTGTATTCTCCACAATGTAATTAACGATGTACTCCGGAGTATAGTAAGAGCCGCTGGCCTTGCGCTCGCCTTTATCATTGGCGAGATATAGTTCATTCTTTTTATAGGCTATCTTCTTATCAGGGTGTTTATCAGCCGGGGCATATTTTATGCTGCTCTTCTCCTTTACAGTTACTAAATCGTGTGGGGCAATGCGTGGCTTAAACTCCAGGAGACCTTCATAGATGCTGCCCAGATGGCGCTCACTCAGGGTATTATAGTCAACCGCAACCACTCGCTTCAGTTCCTTGTCATATACTTGAGCAAGCTGCTGAATCGCTGGAACGAGAAAAGCATCGGCAATAGCATATTCCTCAAGGAAAGGATGTTCTTCCAGGTTAAAAAGTCCGCCATTATACTCTGGAATACCTAAGCCAGGGTCACCTGTATTTATCAAACCAAATAGGTTACCAATCCTCTGATAGTAAATGGTTGATTGAGAGCTGAGCGGCTGCCCTTTCCTGATTACCTCGTCAATATCGTGAGTTATTTTATGCATACTGTAGTTATCACGGTAGCTCACACTGGAGGTTAGCGGCAGCAGTTCCCTTGCCTCGGCGTAGAAGACAAAAAGCAGGCGATAGAGGAGGGTTAAAGAATTATCGTAAATGTCTTTCAGAGTTGGCGCATCGAGTTGCCTAGGGGAGAAACCAGTGGCGAAGCCGCGGCATAAAAACTCCACCACTTTATACGCACGCTCTTTGATATCAGCTTCCAGCTCAGCAGCATATTCATTGCTGCCTTCAAACACATAGTCCAGAAACGACTTACCATCAACTTGAAGTAAAGCGGCTTTGCGGAAGAAAAGGTAGAAGTATTTGAGCTTCTCCTCGGGAGCTTCTTCTAGAAGTTTAACCAGGTCAACTTGATAATAGTTGCCCAGGGGTAAATGGGATTTAATATAGTATAACCTCCACAGACGGCCGTTGGTGAGAATGCCCCACCTCTGCTGGGTGCTGGTGAGATAACTAACTATCTGGAAGGATGGATTCTGGTTGGTAAAAGTATCTCGGTCGCTTGACTTGGCCAGGTCAAGCTCTCGCTCCCAATATTTAGCATCGGCAATACCAATACACTGAGCATAATCATTGCCCTTGAGTTTCTGGTAAGCCTTATTCTTCGTTGATTCGTCTGGAAAGAGGGCATAATCAGATCGATTTGTCTGCTGGCCTATCTTGGTGGGAGCCTGGACTATGTAGCTATTAGCATAACCTAAAAGGTCCAGCACAGGCTGGATAAATTCATTCTCTGTCTGAGCCTCATTGAAATTTGGCAGTATAGTCTTTTTGGACTCATATAAGGATAATAGGCTCTTACGGAAAGTTGAAAGCTCTTCATCAATTTTCCATTCTTTCCATTCGGGTAACCGTGCCTTGAGGAAATGGTCAGAAAACAACCCTCGGTTTTGAAACCATAATCCTGGCTCGTAGGATGAGCCGTGGTTTTTCGGTAAGGCTTCAGGCATTAGCCTAGACTCCTTTACACCTGGGCACATTATTCACAATATTACTCCTCAACATTGAGGATTGCCACTGTCTTTTCGATAAATCTTTCTGCAGAAGCAATAACTGCCTTAGCTCCCGACTGAGAAAACTCAGCCTCGTAATCGGCCGCTTCACGGAGATTCATAGCATTAAGGAAGTCACGAACTAACTGAGCATCCATTATGCCTTCATCTACAAATAGAGCCCTCAAGGCTACAGCCAGGCAGTAGTGGCTCTTTTCACGGTAGCCCTGGGAGTAGATAAGTGCCCTGGCAGCATGGAACATCGCATAGTAGGCCTGGATAGTTGACCATTTGTAACGCTCATTTTTATAGCCCGCATTTGCATCCGATAGGTCACCTTTGGCAACTGAGAGCTCTTTCTTAACCAGGTGTTTGCCTCTAGCGAAGGGAATAATCTTCTTGCTCTCAAAACACTGCTTAAATTCTTGGTTCACTGGCTGCCCTTTCCCATAGTACTATGCCACGGTCAACTTCTTCTATGAAAGTCTGCTCTGATTCCTTTCCTTCCAATAGCTCGACAGGTGTCTTAATCACTGATTGAATATGAATATTCTCGTATCCCTTCGGGAATTTGAAATTGCTGATAACATTTGACACGTCTTCCTTGCTGTTCGATACAACGAATAAGTCTAAATCACTCTCAGAGGTATCTGTTCCAAGAGCACAACTGCCGTATAGTACTATACGGTTTGTCATCTCCTTCAATTCTTCTACTAATGGTTCAACCAGCATGAGGTTTATCATTTTCTTGAACTCGATAACGGCAGCAGCCGAGGAATCAATCGAATAGAAATACATTTTCCCTTCTCGTCTGCGTGTGGCAACCCCGGTTGAATATAACTCATTTAACGCCCGGTTTGCTGAGCCGTAAGATATTCCAAGCCTACGAGCCAGCTGTCTCTCATAAAATTCCTGGTCCGAGAATTTCGCCAGCAGGCTTAGCACCCTCTGGCTGTTTGTAGCAAGTATGTGAGCATGCAGCATATACTATTGCTCCAAATACTGAGTATGTGCTCATTATAATGAGCAGTAATGGGAAAGTCAAGACTCCATGCAGGATTATGGCAATGGCTTGCCTATTGCAGTTTTTAGTGGATTGTTACTTGTCGGTGAATCGTCTCAGATAGAATTGCCATCTGAATGAGTAACTGCTGTGCTTCAAGGGAAGTCGGACGACTAGCTCTGGCATTTCCTCGGGCCGGTTTGGGCTATTTAACTGAATAAATTGAGCTTTTATTGTCGTAATTATCTCCTTGACAAATGTATTTGTGGGGAAGTGATATGGAGGAATATACTATAGCCAATTTTAATGGAGACTTCCCTGATGATGCTGCTTGCTTGGAGTGGTTAAAGAACTATCTTTATCCTGAGGGAAGATTTAGGCTTGGTTTCATAAGCCTTCTTTAACAAGGTTTCAAAGTCTTTCTTGGTAGTAGAAATTTGATTAGGATTTATTGGTTTAGTCGTCTTTAGCTTTGCGCAATCAATTAATTGATAAACTTCTCTTGATGGCCTCGTCAATTTTAGTCATTTTCTCTTTGTCTAACTCACCACATTTATCGCTAAGGCGTGACTTGTCTACAGTAAATATTTGTGCCAAATTGACGCTACAATCTCTTGATAATCCGCTTTCCTCAGTTG
>QYPU01000003.1 GCA_007280145.1 Dehalococcoidia bacterium
CCTGGAAGGATATCCAGTATCTCGTCATCTTTTCTCTCCGGGTCATCATCGGAGGGTATCGATGGTGGATATTCCCATGCGTTGCTCGGCAAGTATGAGAGGTAACGTTTGGCCATGAGTATGGCATCTTTGTCGTCTTCAGCAGGATTATCGGCGACTCCTGATATGACACAGTGAACCTCCACTCCTCCCAGTTCTTCTTTGGTTACCTTTTCTCCTGTAGCACTTAGTACTACCGGTGGACCTCCTGCTGCCATCATCCCTGTGCCCTTGACCATAATGATAAACTCAAGGAGGCTGCCTACCAGTGAGGAATCACCGGCACAGGGTCCCATGACCACACCCACCTGGGGGGCAATGCCAGACATCTTGGAAATCGCGAGGAAGTGAAAGACGGCTGGCAGCCCCTCTCCGATGAACTCCTCGGCTCTGGCGCCGGCGCCATCGAGCAGCCACACGAGGGGCACCCGTTCTTGGGTGGCGATTCCTACCATTCGCACATTTTTCATAGCGTGGGTCATTCCAACCGACCCTCCTAAGACGGTGAAGTCCTCTGCAATGACGCCGGCCCTTCGACCATCGATGCGACCGAACCCTGTTATAACAGCATCTGCTGGTGCAATCTTGTCGGCCATCTCCGCACGATGGCTCTGGTGAGTTGCCAGCATGCCGTATTCTTGGAAAGTGCCCGGGTCCATGAGCAACTTGATACGCTCACGGGCAGTGAGCTTCCCCTGCTGATGCTGACGTTGAACCTTTTCGGGCCCTCCCATCTGCAATGCTTGATGTTTCCGCTGCCTCAGCTCTTCCAGTTCTTTTTCAAAAGGCATTTTTATAATCTCCTTAGGCATTACTTAGGGCTATCACTCCCCCATGGGAGGCGCTTGCCCTCTGGAGTGTATCGATAGAAACCCTTTCCTGCCTTTCGACCCAGGCGTCCGTCTTTCACCATTTGTGGGATAAGGTCGGAATGGGACACCAGATTATCCAGCCCCAGCGCTGCCATCGTTTGCCCTATTATGACCTGCGTGTCTAATCCTGAATTGTCTGCGATTACGAAGGGTCCGACATTCCACCCGTAACCTAATTCCATGCCTACATCAATGTCCTCAGGGGTTGCCACCCCATTGGCTACCAGGTCTACCGCCTCCTTGAAAGCTGCCGAGAAGATACGATTCATCACGAAACCAGGAATGTCTTTCTGTACGCGAACTGGGGTCTTACCTAGAGATTTAACGAAATCTACCCCCCGCTCGAAGACCTCTGGAGAAGTTTTCTCTCCTTTTATTACCTCTACCAGTCCCATGAGAGGGACAGGTCCAAAAAAGTGCAGGCCCAGTACTCTCTCTGGGTGCTTCGTTGTCTGGGCGATGTGGGTGGGTGGGATGAAGGAGCTGTTACTGGCCAGGGGAGTTTCGGGGGAGGCCAAGTGATCGAGTTCCCCAAATAGCTCCAACTTGAGGTCCACTGTCTCCAAGGCGGCCTCGATTACCCATTGCACTCTGGCAGCACTGCTGAGGTCCCTTTCAAATATTATCCGTTCGAAAACTGTTTGTGGTGAGTCCTTGAGGAGTCCCTTGCTTTCTAGTCTTCCCAGAGACCACTGAATTTCACTCCTGGCCCTGTCCAGTGCTTCGGCCTTTATATCCATCAGGTACACCTTGTAACCTGCCTGGGCGCATACCTGCCCAATACCGGAACCCATGTATCCGGCACCTACGACTAAGACGCTTTCCATTTTTACCTCCTGGCTGTTGCTTTGGTTTTCCTTATTTAGTTTATTCCGAAAATGGATTCTCATACTTTGGGGTGGATTGGAGCATCCGCTCCAATCATGCCTAGAGCAGATGCTCTAGGCTACCCCTATTTTCATGATTCGTTGGTGGGCATATGCCCATGTCTGTTTTTTACAATACGGTGGGCCAAGCTTGCAGGTATTTCTTACTTATAAAACCTCTACCACTGCTGCCGCGCAGGATATCCAGTGATTTGTTAATGAACTCCCTCGTGTCCCGCGGTTCTATGACGTCATCAATAAAGTGTCTGGCTGCAGCTTTCCAGGGGGCGTTTTGGTATTCCCATTCTTTGATGAGCCTTTCTCTTTCTGCTTGTGGGTCCTTGGCTGCCTGTACCATGGGACCATATACCACATTTATGCCAGTCTGGGGTGACATAAAGCTGATGTCAGCAGTGGGCCAGGCAACTAGAAAATCAGAGCCGCAGTTAGTACCGGCCATATTGGAGTAGGCCATGCCATAGCTCTTACGTATTACTATGGATATTTTCGGCACGGTGGAGAGAGCCAGCGCTTCCATCCATACCATGATTCTACCTGGCATCTTTCGCTTCTCAGCCTCTAGGCCCACGAAGAAGCCGGGAGTATCATGCAGGAAAATGAGAGGTATGTTGAAGGAGTCGCATAACACAATGAAGCTGGCGGCTTTTTCGCAGGCGCCAGGCCCACCAGCGCCGGCAAAGAACAAAGGTTGGTTGGCTATAATCCCTACAGTCCTACCGTTCATCCTGGCGAGGCAGGTAATGAGGCTCTGGTCATAGTAGGGTTTGATAGTGAAGTATTTGCCGTCGTCAACTATAGCTGAGATAATTTTGTACATATCGTAGGCCCGATTAGGTGCGTCAGGAAGGATGTCCATTACCTCATCCACTTTCCTGTTTGGCGTGTCCTCAGTGGGAACATACGGTGGCTCCTCGTCGCAATTCGATGGCATATAGCTCAGGAATTCCCTGACGATGCGGAAGCAGTGTTCCTCGTCTTCAGCGAAGGCATCCACCTGCCCGGTGACCTCGGCGTGAAGTTTCCAGCCGCCGAGTTCCTCTGGAGTAATCTTTTCTCCCATTGCTAGTTCAAGTACCCTGGGCCCAGAAACAGCCATGCAGGTTCCTTTGACCATGACCACAAAGTCAGCCTTAGCTGCCATCCAGGATGGGCCGCCGAAACACTCGCCCATAATGGTGGCTACATAAGGTATCTTTCGTGGGTATTTGAGTCCTTCTATGGGGAAGGTCATAGAGCTGAGGCCATCCGAACCCATGATGTCGGGTATACGAGCTCCGCCGGCGTCACCTAGAGTAATAATGGGATACCCCTTTTCGACAGCTATTTTTGTTGTCCTGGCTTCCTTGGCAAAGGTTCCTACCCGGCCCTCGGCACCCGCCAGTACCGTATGGTCAGCGGCGCATACGACCACTGTTCTGCCATTTATCTTCCCAAAACCGGCAATGTTGCCATCGGCAGGGGTTCTGTCTTCCATGCCAGGTATGTCGGACTGGTTTAAAATGCCTACCTCTGAGAAAGTCCCCGGGTCGAGTAGCTTGTCTATCCTCTCTCTCGCGGTCAAGTGACCAAGCTTATGTTGCTTTTCTACCTTGGCTTTGCCTCCCATCTGGAGTGCCTTTTCTCTGCGTTTCCTGAGTTCTTCCAGCCCTGACTTCATATTCATTTCTATACCTCCCAGAGCTTGTGGGATATCTACTTGTCAGCTCAGTGTTTTAGGCTAATTGCTGTTGAGTCTCTGCGCCAGGTCATCTCTACTGTTTTCACGGGCCAGGCTATACGCATTTTCAATCTCAGCTCTCTATTACGAACAATTTTTCTCCGCCCTTAACCGACTGCCCTTCGGAGACGTTAATCTCGCTAATTTTTCCCGTCATTGGGGCTACTAGAGGAGTCTCCATCTTCATAGCTTCCAATATGCATAGCGTGTCGTTTTCGTTGACCTGGTCACCGACAGCGACACAAACGCTTTTTATTATGCCTGGCATCGGACTCTCGACGATTTCTTGTGCCATTCTCTGGTTCTCCTTTCATTCCTTATTCCTCTTTGCTGTCTAAATATCTAAACTTGGTCTGCCAAGGACTTGGCTATATCCATGATATAGCCGTAATCAGCGACTCCAAAGGCTGCTCACATGCTCCTGGGAATTTATTCTTATCATTTCTTAATCTCTCTGGGCTTCTGCATATTTGACCAAGGCGTACATTGCGCGAGCACACTGCTCAGGGGTGTCATAGATGGGTATCCCAGCTTCTCTCAGGGCATCGACTACGGAATCGTTATCAGTATGGCGAAAGCGCAGAGTGATTATGGGTTTATTATATTTTTTAGGTAGGGAAACAAAGAGATCGGTACCCGGGATTACTACTTTGCTCGTGTTGGGCAGGAGCCCATTAGTGCCTGTTGAAGTGGGTTTAAGACCCCAAAGCATGGGATTGACAGGGACATTCGTTATCACCCCATCAATGTAATCCAGACTGAGGAGCTTCTCTGTTATCGAAGCCTCTTCAAGAGCTGTGCGGTAGCTCCCGGCGAAGTCTACCGGATTTCTAGGGGGTGGTGCGTGTGGTGGTAATAGCTCCTTCAGGCTTCTTATGGTCTCAGCGTCAAACTCGGGAACTTCAAGCCCTAGAGAGACGCAAGCATCAGTATTGACCACGCCCTGGCCTCCGCTTCCTACGATGGCTACTCTTCTTCCCCGCGGCAAAGGTTGTCCCACAAGGGCCTCAGCTATCTCAAATGGGTGTGAAGCCTCCTGAGCTCTTATGAGACCTGCTTGTCGGCACATTCCTTCAAACACCTCTTCAGAGCCGGCAAGAGAGGCAGTGTGGGATAACGTCGCTCTAGCTCCGGCCCTGGTACTACCTCCTTTATAAATCACTATTGGTTTCTTCCTTATCGCTTCTTTAGCGACTTGAAAGAACCTCCTCCCATCCTTAAAACCCTCTATGTAGAAAACGATGACCTTTGTCTCCTCATCCTCAACCAGGTACTCCAGGTACTCGGAAGCGGTAAGGTCTGCCTGATTTCCAATACTTATGAATTTGCTCAGCCCATATCCCCTGGCAGTGGCTATTTCGGACAGGTAACCCCCAAAGGTTCCACTCTGGGAGACAAAGGCGATGGCCCCTGGCTTAGGCGCTGTCTCAAAACACAGGTTGAGCTGCCCTGCGGCGCTCCATATGCCCATACCATTTGGCCCCACAAATCTTATTCCTCCTCCTCTGGCTATTTTCACTACCTCATCTTCAAGCATCTTTCCCTTGTTTCCGGTCTCAGCAAATCCAGCGGTGATAAGGACAGCTCCTTTAACTCCTTTCTCCACGCACTCCTGCATCAGTTGGGGTGTGTTGGGAGCGGGGGCTGTTACCACTGCCAGATCGACGTGGTCAGGGATATCCAGAACGCTCTGATAGCAGCGGAGGCCAAGAATCTCGCCACCCTTAGGATTTACAGGATATATAGCTCCACTATATCCTGTTTTTAAGGGCCTTGCCACCATCTCGTATCCCCATTTGCCCGGTTTATTAGAAGCTCCTAAGATGGCGATGGATTTAGGCTTGAAGATGGGGTCGAGCTGCTCCACAATGCTCTTCAGTTCTGGTCCCCCTTATTTATCATTGCTGTACTTAAATTTGCTGCGGCTTGTTATTATACAATTATTTGGCTGCCATGGTCTATGATAAAGCAATTGCTTGGTTTGATTTCTAACTTTCCTGAGATGCGCTCAGCACTGAACTATATGACACCATATTCCTTGGACAGTGGGAGGAAAAACGTGAAAGAAGGTGTGATGTTACTAGTGTACTGAACGAGTACATCCTGTTGACTTCGCTTCTCTTTTGAGCTTATCATACAGAGTGTTGCCGTGCTTGTTATCAGGGTTAATATAATTGCATAAAGCAGAAAGGAGATTATGTGTCGTGGCTTTAAAAACAGCTAAGGAGTATATAGAGAGCTTACGTAAGCTAAATCTGGACCTGTATCTTTTTGGTGAAAAAGTAGAGAATTGGGTTGATAATCCAGTTATAAGACCTTCCATCAACTCTGTAGCAATGACCTACAAGGTTGCCCATGAGTCTAAGAATGGGGCTCTGGCAACGACTGATTCAATGCTTACAGGGGGGAAAGTAAACAGGTTTAATGCGCTGTTTAAGAGCACTGATGAACTGGTTAGTAAGGTAAAATTGCAGCGGGAACTGGGGCAGAGGACTGGTGCTTGTTTTCAGAGATGCGTTGGTATGGATGCGATAAATGCTGTTTTTAGTACTACCTATGAGGTAGACCAGAAATATGGAACAGAGTATCATCAGAGGTTTAGAGAGTGGCTGAAGTATGTCCAGGAAGGTGACCTCTGTGTCCAGGGTGCTATGACGGATGTTAAGGGTGACAGGGGGTTGAGCCCGAGTAAGCAGTCTGACCCAGACATGTTTGTGCGTGTAGTGGAGCGAAGAGGTGACGGGATTGTGGTAAGAGGTGCGAAGGCAAACCAAACGGGTACTGCAAACTCGCATGAAATGCTTATCATGCCAACACTCAGGATGCGTGAGGGCGATGAGGACTATGCTTTAAGCTGTGCCATACCAACAGATGCAAAAGGTGTGCACCTTATCTATGGTAGGCAGTCCTGCGATAAGCGCAAGCTTGAAGGCGGCGATATTGATGTTGGCAATTACGGCTTTGGCGGGCAGGAGACATTGACTATCTTGGAAGATGTCTTTGTCCCTTGGGAAAGGGTTTTCATGTGTGGGGAATGTGATTTTTCCATTATGATGGTGGAGAGATTTGCTACTTATCACAGACAGAGCTATGGTGGCTGTAAACCGGGGATTGGTGATGTGCTTATCGGAGCCACGGCCTCAATGGCTGAATATAATGGTGTGTCCAGAGCCCCCCATATTAGAGAGAAGATTGGAGAGATGATTCACCTTGCTGAGACAATACATGCCTGTGGATTGGCTTGCTCCTATGAGGGGTGGAAAACAATGGCTGGCAACTACCAGAGTAATATACTTTTGGCTAATGTATGTAAACACAATGTGACCAGGTTTCCCTATGAGCTGTGCCGGCTCGCTGAGGATATAGCCGGCGGGCTTCTGGTAACACTGCCCTCTGAAAAGGACCTCAGGCACCCTGTGCTCGGCAAATACATTGAAAAGTACCTGAAGGGAGTGGCTGATGTGCCTGCGGAGGAGCGAATTCGCATGCTGACGCTTATTCACAGCATGACCTTTGGTACAACGGCTCCTAGTTATCGGACGGAGTCGATGCATGGAGCAGGGTCACCTCAGGCACAGAAGATTATGATCGAACGCCAGACAGATATGGATTACAAAAAGAAGCTTGCCCGCAGTCTGGCTGGCATTGACGAGAGAGAAGATGTGACTGCTTGAGTTTCAATCTTGAAGGGAATAAAGTAAGCACTCGATGCACCTTTGAGATGCCATGCAGTTTCATCATTGTACGTTTTGGCTGGCTGTTCAAAATCGGATGTTCTAGCCCTACTCTGTTTTAATGTATAATAAAGGCGAGTTCACAACCAGACAAACTTTCAGAAGACGACGAAATATTTAAAGGAGAAAAGGAAATGGCTCAAAACAAAAAGGTGTTGCTGGAAGTACAAAATAAAGTTGCGACGATTACACTTAACCGACCTGAAGTTCTGAATGCTTTCGATGGAGGTATACTCGAGGGGTTAAAAGCAACAGCCGAGCATATACAACTTGCCCCTGAAATTCTAGCTGTCATAATGATCGGCGCTGGAGATCGCTCTTTTTGCGCTGGCTTAGACCTGAAAATGGCCTCTTCTGGCGAAGGTTTCGCATTCAGCCGCACAGCTCGCTCCGACTTTGAAACTCTTAGAATGGGGAAAGATGTTTTCACCATGTACGAGATGCTTCCAGTGCCGGTAATAGCTGCCATTAATGGATATTGCTTTGGCATAGGTCTCGAATTAGCTCTGGCTTGTGATATCAGGATTGCCTCAGAAACAGCTATGTTTAATATACCTGAAGTGCAACTGGGTCTTGTCCCCGACTTTGGAGGGACACAACGCTTGCCCAGAATTGTTGGCATTGGCAAGGCTAAGGAGCTTATATATACTGGCCGGAGGATAGATGCTACCGAGGCTTTAAGAATAGGGCTGGTGGAGCATGTTTATCCTAAAGATACGCTTATGGAAGAGGCGAGGAAGCTTGCTGAGGAGATAGTTTCTCTTTCCCCTGATGTAATCCAGGGCGCCAAAAGAGCCGTCAACGTGTCCATGTCTTACCCTTTGGAGATGGGCTTAAACTACGAGTCAATTACATCAACCAGTACACGCCAGGATTTACAACAGGGCGCTGCCTCTCTCCTGAAGAAAACCAAATCATAGCCGAAGTCAAAATGCTAATGCTGCTGTCAAGGTGAGTTTTACTGTTAATGGCAGCCGTCTTTCTGTTTCTCAATATATACCCTAACTTAAGGAGCAACTCAAACTTCTGTGACCTTTCAACAGATAAAGTCACGAGGAGAGCTCGAGTCAATGGCTCGTTATATCGCTAGTTGAGGGTAGAGGTTGCTCGGCAAGTGGCTGAGCTTGGAGATGGAGAAGAGAGGGAGTGATGGGGATCAGACTTTATAAGGAACCAAAGCTTGAGGACCCAGTCTTGGTAGCCTGTTGGCCAGGAATTGGAAACGTTGGAATAATAGCTGTTGATGTCCTACAAAAGATGGTAGGAGCGGAAGAGCTTGGGTGCATAGAGCCATGGGATTTTTTCTATCCCACGAAGGTTGTGATTAGAGACGGTGAGTTGGAAGATTTAGAATTCCCCAGTAGCAAATTCTATTTTAAGAGAACTGAGAAAAAGGACTTGATGTTTTTTATCGGGGAGGAACAGCCTGTAGGAGGAGGAAGGGGTTATGCTGAAGGAATAAAGGCATACCAGATGGCCAATCTTGTTCTAGATGTGGCCATAAAGTTTGGATGTCGGAGAGTTTATACTTCAGGGGCAGCCGTTGCTCCTATCCATCATACTATGAGGTCAAAAGTTTGGGTGGTGCCTAACAGCGAGGATTTGATTGGCGAGATGAGAGGCTATGAGAATACGGTATTAATGTCAGATATCGAGGGGAGGGGTGGGCAAGGTAATATCACTGGCTTGAACGGCCTTCTGTTGGGAGTTGCCAAGAAGAGGGGACTGGAAGCTATATGTGTAATGGGGGAGATACCACTTTATCTTCAGGGATTCCCTTTTCCGTACCCAAAGGCGTCAAAGTCAGTGCTGGAAGTATTGAGTGCTGCTATAGGAATTGGAATCGAGATGGAAGAGATTAGTGACCTTGCCGAGCGTAGTGAAAGGGAAATTGAGCGCTTGTATGAGAGGCTCCCTTCGGAAATAAAAGAACAACTCGATAAGTTAAGATATGTGACCTATGCCAAGCCAATCGAGCCAGGACCTATAACAGAAGAGGATAAGAAAAAGATTCTGGAAGACATCGATAGGTTTTTCAAAGAAGAACCCAGGGAAGGCTAAAATTGGGCGAAGAGCACCTCTTCAAAATATATGAAAGACCGGAACTACAGAGCTCATCCTTGGTGGTAGCGTGGAGTGAAGATGCTGGCAAGGTTGGACCGAAAGTCGTTGACTATTTGAACAAGAAACTGAGAGGTCGAGAGTTCGCTGAAATTGACCTTGTAGACTTCTTTCCGCTAGATGGAGTTTCGGTGGAAAATGATGTAGCTCAATTCCCAGAAAGCAAATTCTATTGGTGTCAGGGAGAAAATCTGGTGATTTTTGAGAGTACCCCGCCTAGCTCTGAGTGGTATGAGTTCCTGAGCTCGGTCTTGGACATCGCCGAGCATTATTGCAAGGTGAAGGAGCTATATACCATTGGTGGCATGGTTTCTCCGGGTGCTCATACCACACCACGAGCATTATTAACTGTGGCAAATTCGCCAGAAGTGAAAAGAGCATTGAGTCAGTATGACCTTATCAGTAATATGTATTATGAAACTTTACCCGGTCAAAGACCAACCTTAAGCTCCTTCCTACTATGGGCTGCGAGGAGGAGAAACATCGCCGGGGCAAACCTTTGGGTGCCAGTGCCATTTTATCTAGTGACGGCTGAGGACCCCCGGGCTTGGAAGAAGACTTTGGAGTTTCTTGATAACCGATTTGGTTTGAGTATCGATTTTACAGACCTTGATGAAGAGGTGGCAAGGCAAAATGAAAAGATTGCTCAGGCAAGAAGCCAGCTTCCAGAACTAGATGGTTATATCGGCAGGTTGGAAAGCAATCTTAGCTTAACCACCGGTGAGAGTGAGGAGCTGGTCAAAGCGATGGAAGAGTTCCTGAGAAGACAGTGAGTATTTTGAAGTCTGGGCTTCGGCAGGTTAAAATGTAGTTGGTGCACTGAGTGGAGAGCCGCATAGGTTTAGAACATTGCTTAGTATAGCTAATGGTTAGTGATAACGTGCCGCAAATCTTTCTGTGCCACAAGTGTGGTGCGCAGAATGTTGTAGGTCAGCAATTCTGCCAGGCTTGTGGTGAGAAATTCCAATACAATTGCCCTTATTGTGGTGTTGTTGTTGACCCTACAATGGTGACCTGCCCAAACTGCCGCAAAGGGCTAGAGTGGCCAACGCCGCAGAGGGTAAAGGCTTTCCCCAAAATGAAGACAGAGGCCTACCAGGAACAAAAGTGGGTTGAGGGAGAGGCAATAGAGGAAAAGCCAAAGCAGAAGAAGCCAGACCCGTGGCTTATGGGTTGTCTTGGCGCAATAGTTCTTGTGATTTGCATCGCAATAGTCTATTTTTTTATCGATAGATATTCGCAAACATCAGCACCTGTCATCCCACCAGCTACTTCAGGTAACCAAACAAAGCTTGAGCCGATACAGGCTCCAGAGTTCGAACCTCTACACATTGCAGGTACTATTATAGTTCCAGAACCAGGAGCACCTATTTAAAGCGGAGAGGCCCCCGCTGCCCTTCTATAAAGACAGAGGTTTCCCCGATATTCTGTATTGTAGTACATCCTGTATCGATGCATCTGATATAATAGCTTCGCAGTTGAGCTACGCTGGGCAGTTAGCAATAGGGTGTAGCCTTATCTCATCTCAGGTAGTTCAACTTATGTGAGTATTGTAAAGCGGAGACGATGAAGATGAGAATCGGATTGATGGCAGACACACATGATAGAGTTGATGTAGTTGAGGCAGCCATAGAATTTTTCAATTGCCAGGGAGTAAGCGATGTCTTGCACGCCGGCGATTTAGTCTCGCCATTGGTGGTGCCGAAGTTCTCCAAGCTGAAAGCGAAGCTTCACTATGTTTGGGGAAACAACGAAGGCGACCGTGAGTTCATTACAATTAGATTTAGAGAGATTGGGATTATGCCCCTTGGGGAGTTTGCTGCCCTTGAGCTTGGCGGGAAAAGAATTGCTTTGCTTCATGGGACGCACGAGCATATCGTTGATTCGCTTGTTAGGTCTGAGCTTTATGATGTAGTTGTCCGAGGGCATAATCACAGGGCAGAGATTATCGAGAACAGGACGCTTCTGGTAAACCCTGGGGAAGTTTGTGGTTACCTCAGCGGTCGCAAAACAGTTGCCCTGATGGACTTGGGCGAAATGCATGCTGAGATAGTGGAGCTATAGGAGGATTTATGATACAACAAATGGGTTATTTTTTACAGTCTTTCTTTGCCAGCCCCAACATCTGGGGGATTGGCCTGGCAATAATTTTTGGTGCAATCTGGCTTGCTTGTTACCGGCCTCCGATGTTCAGGAAACCTTGGCTCTGGGCAGTTCTTGCTGGTAGTGCCGTGCTGACGCTGGCTGCTGTTACTTTTATTCAAATTCCTCTCCAAATCTGGAACGGGCAGCTACTGAATCACTTCTGGAGTCAGGAAGTTCTCTTGCGCTGGCTTCTGCTTGCTGGGATATCAAGTGTGCTCCTCAGCGGGCTGGTTCAGGAAGGTTCCAAGCTCGTACCGGTGGTTATCTACTGGTGGCGTAAAGGTAGGAACATTGACCCTAAGCTGGGGCTAGCAATTGGGGCTGTATCTGGAGTGGGATTTGGTATTTTCGAAGCACAGTGGGTACACAATGTTATCTTTGCCTCTGGCTGGAGCTGGGAGGCTGTACAAGCCAATGGAGTTGTAGCCCTGGCTGGATTTTGGGAGAGGTTTTTTGTTATAGGTTGCCATACTGCTTCTTGCGCCCTGGCTGGCTGGGGTCTGGCTAAGGGTTGGGGATGGCAATTCTATCTCCTGGCTTCTTTCCTGCATGCTTTGTTGAACTATACTGCGATTCTATTACAAGCGGGGCTTCTTTCAGGCGTTCAAGCGGAATTACTCATCGCTGCATGGACATTGTTGGTAACAGGAGGAGCCCTCTGGCTTCGTGAGAGAAAACTGGCTCCTGTAGCTGAAGGACGGGAAATGTGATGGAGGCTTTGGGGATGGCAAACGAAATTGGTCTACCTGAAGTACTATTTACAAATTAGCTATGGGTGATACAATAGAGTAAAGGCATGCATAAATGGAGGTGCTGCTTATGGACATTGGATGGTTCCGGGATTTGATTATCTGTATTTCGGGGGTGGTGGTAACGGGAGTCGTTATCTTTGTCGGCGTGATATCATATTCGTTTTATCATCGGACAAGGGCAGTACTAGATTCAATAGAAGCTACTTCAAGGACTGCTCAGGGGATTTTGGCTGCTGTGAGAGATGAAGTGGTCATACCTGTTACTCAGTTGGCAGCCTTTGTTCAGGGTATACGCCAAGGCGTTGATGCAATTAGCGGATTTTTTCGGAAGCAGAAAGGAGGCAGAGATGGATGATAAAAATGGCGGCAGCGGATTTGTTATCGGGCTTGTCGTAGGAGCAGTTGTCGGTTTAGCTATAGGGTTTCTCTATGCTCCACGCCTGGGGGAAGAAACCAGGCAGGTATTGAAGGAGAAGCTGGAGAGTGTGAGGGAGAAAGGGGAGAGGGTGAGAGAGAAGGCAGCCGATGTGGCTGAAAAGGTGAAGGAGACTGCCTCTGAGGCAGTGAAGACGGCAAGGGCGAAGCTGGAGGAAGTGGAGGAGCAAGCAAAGTAAGTGCTTACCCCTGGATAGTGAGTTCAGCGATTGGGCTCGTCGGCATAGCCGTGGAGCAGTTATTTCTACGGGTTGAGATGGCTGCTGAACTGGTTGCATAGTATATTTTGGTTTGAAATGACTGATGCTTGTCTTTCAAATCGACTATGTAGCGTCGAACCAGTCTGCGAGGTTGGCAACCTTTGCGAACCAAAGCTATAATTCTCCACGAATCGGTCAGTGATGAAGGAGGTTAATCTTGGCTGCGACAGAGAGCGTATTTAAAAAGAATAGGACTCTGATACTCTTTTTAATTGGTTTAGTTATAGTATTTGGCCTTCTCTATACTTTGAGGAGTGCTATATTACCGTTTTTGATTGGCTTGGTGCTTATCTATCTTTTGCTACCACCTATTACATGGGTTGAGAAAAAACTACCTTATAAAGGCAGGGGGCTGAGGGCAAAAAGAGTATTCTTGATATTACTGACTTTTGTTGTAGTTTTGGCGATGGTTGGTCTTTTTCTCTTCTATACTATCACTGCAGCCGCTGATTCCTTCTCAACTCTTTTGACTAGTGCACCTGAGTATATTTCTAAGGGTTTGTCCACAGCGCAAGACTGGTTTGAATCTTTTCGACAGAATTTATCCTTAGCGCAGCAACAGAAGATTGATGAAACTATTGGTAATTTGGGAACCACGCTGGGCACGTGGTTGCAAAAGGCCGTTGTGTCAGGCCTTACATTTATACCAAGCACTTTTAGTATGATACTCGGTTTTTGTGCGTTACCTATTTTCCTTTTTTACATTTTGAAGGATTCAAAGAAGCTGGGTGAAGGTTTCTATTCCTTTTTCTCACCAGGGATAGCTTTACATATTAGGAGTATTTTATCAATTATGGATAACGTGCTCGGACGATATATTCGTGCCCAATTACTTCTCGGGTTGGTGGTAGCTACCCTTGTTTTTACCGGATTAACCATTTTAGGTATAAAACTTGCCCCGGCCTTGGCCATCATTGCTGGAGTGACCGAACTCATCCCTACAGTAGGCCCCTGGATTGGTGGCGCAGTTGGTGTGATAGTTACCCTGGCTGTGGCACCGGATAAAGTACTCTGGGTAGTTGTTGTTTATCTTTCTGTTCAAATGCTGGAAAATATGCTGCTTGTCCCCAGGATTCAGGGTGGACTTTTACGTATAAATCCAGGCATCCTTATATTCTTGCTTGTTTTAGGCTCTTATCTTGCGGGTATATGGGGGATGCTGCTTGTTGCTCCCTTGACAGCCACCATTGTTGAGATTTATAAGTATGTGCGCCAGAACATAGAGGTGGAGGAAAGTCAGCCGCTCCCTCAGCAGTGAATTACTCGTTCCCCCTTTGCTGCTTAATGTTCGTGTAACGCGCTGTACTACCTGGCTTTGACTGCAGAAATCTCCTCTTATTGGCTAATAGGACTTTTTGGCTATGTATAAAGTTACTAATGGGCTATTTACTATAGCTGAGAGACATAATATACTATAGCTTAGTTCAATCGAACAGGCTTCACTGTCAAATTCGGCGGAGGGTTATGAAGTGCTATGGTAGTTGAATCAACCTCGATAAGAAAGCCGCAGAAGCAAAAAAAACAGGCTGGGCTGACAGAGTCGCAGGAATTTACCCAGGCTCTGATACGCAGTGCCGGGATAGGAATATATATTGTCCGGGAGGGAAAATTTGTCTATGTCAGCCCCGTGTTTCAGGAACTATTAGGCTATACAGAGGAAGAGCTGATAGGGACATATTCCATTAGTTATGTTCATCCCGAAGATAGGCAAGCAGTCAGGAAGGAAGCGATACAAAGGCTAAAGGGGCAGAGTCTCCTTCCTTATGAATACAGGTTGATAAGGAAGAATGGTGATGTAATCTGTGTCCTGGAAAGGGTCACCTCTATCGAATACGAAGGAAAGCGAGCGTTGGTGGGGAACTTTATGGATGTCACTGAGCGCAAGCAGGCTGAGGAAGCCTTAAGACAGTCGGAGGAAAGATATCGGACTAGCCTGGAGAACATTGAAGATGGCTATTTCGAGGTAGACCTGGCAGGCAACTTCACCTTTTTCAATGACGCGACATGCCGCGCCTTAGAATATTCACGGCAAGAACTGATGGGAAGGAGCTATCGAGCCCTCACAGTTGAAGGAGATATGGGAGCCGTGTATCAGACCTTCAATCAGGTCTACCAGACAGGCGAGCCTATTAAAGAGTTCTCCTGGAAGAGTGTTCGAAGGGATGGGACTGAAAGATTTGCTGAAGCCTCAGTTTCTCCTTTACGAAATCAGAAAGGGGAGATTATCGGATTTCGGTGTGTTAGCCGCGATGTCACCGAGCGCAAGCAGATGGAGGAGGCTTTAAGGGCGTCGGAGGAGAGATATCGAACTATCCTGGAGGAGATGGAGGATAGCTATTTCGAGGTAGACCTTTCTGGTCATTATACCTTTTTTAATGACTCGCTGTGCCGCGCCTTCGGATGTTCCAGAGAAGAGTTGCTGGGAGCAAGCTATCAAGGAACAAGCTATCGAGCCTATATGACTGAAAAGGATGCCAAGACCGTGTATCAGACCTTCAATCAGGTCTACCGGACAGGTAAGCCAAACAAAGGCCTTACTTATGAGCTTGTTCGAAAGGATGGGAGCACAGGATTTGACGAACTCTCGGCCTTTCCTCTGCGAAATCAAGAGGGGAAGATTATTGGCTTTCGAGGAATTGGCCATGATGTCACCGAGCGCAAGCGGATGGAGGAGGCTTTAAGGGCGTCAGAGGAGAAATATCGGACTATCCTGGATAATATCGAAGAAGGCTATTTTGAGGTAGGCCTTGGCGGTAATTTCACCTTTTTCAATGATTCATTGTGCCGCAGCCTGGGATATACCAGAGATGAAATGATAGGGATGAACTACCGGGTTTTCACGCCTGAAGAGGATGTTAAGACTGTGTTTAAGACCTTCAATCAAGTTTACCGGACAGGCAAGCCGGTCGAAGGGTTCGCTTGGAAGACTATTCGAAAGAATGGGACTAAAGGATTTGCCGAAGCCTCGGTTTCTCCTCTACGAAATCAAGCAGGAGAGATTATCGGATTTCGGGGAATTAGCCGGGATGTCACCGAACGCAAGCGGATGGAGAGAGAGCGAGAAGCCCTGCTAAAAGACCTGAAGAAAGTTAACCGCAAGCTGGAGCAGTCCAACAAGGAACTCCAGGATTTCGTATATGTTGCCTCCCATGACCTGAGGGAGCCGTTGCGGAAAATAACTTCCTTCGGCACACTTCTCCAGGATTCACTGAAAGGCAAACTGGATGAGGACCAACGGGAAAACTTCGAGTTTATGATAAATGGTGCTACTCGAATGCAGATGATGATTGATGACCTGCTCGCCTATTCCCGGGTTACCACCAAAGCCAAACCGTCTGAGACAGTGGATTTAAATGAAGTAATAGAGGATTTGAAGAAGTTGGAACTGGCAATTCGGCTTGATGAAACGAAGGGGATTATTCGTGTTCCAGAGCCGCTGCTGCCTGTGAATGGCGACCCATCTCAGATACACCAACTCTTTCAGAACCTGATTGGGAACGGGTTAAAATTCCACCGGGATGGCGTGCCTCCGGAAGTCACAATCCGTACCTCCCAGATAGATGACGATATGGTTCGGGTTGAGGTAGAGGACAATGGAATAGGAATCGATGAAGAATATTGCGAGCAAATTTTCACCATGTTCAAGCGTCTCCATTCTCGGACACGCTATGAAGGGAGCGGAATCGGGCTGGCTGTTTGCAAGAAGATTGTAAACCGTCATGGGGGCGACATCGGAGTTAAATCAAATCAGGGTGAGGGGTCTACATTCTGGTTTACGCTCCCAAGGGGGAGTTATGCGGGAGATAACTAGTGAAAGGAGTGAGTGAACGATGATTGAATTACGGCCGATTACTATATTGTTGGTGGAGGATGACCCGGCAGACCAAAAGTTGATTAAGGTCTCCCTGGAAAGTCAGCTGGTGGCTAATGACCTTTACGTTGTGAATACTGGTGAGGAAGGGATGGATTTCTTGCATCAGCGTGGAGATTACAGCAGTGTAGTCCCCCGGCCTGACCTGATTTTGCTGGACTTGAATATGCCTGGGATGGGAGGCAAGGAATTTTTGAAGCGGATTAAAGATGACAAAAATTTGAAGCAGATTCCCGTAGTCATCGTGACGACTTCAGATTTGGAGAAGGATATCATAGACAGCTATGACCTACAGGCCAGTGGATATGTGCGTAAACCAGTAACTCTGGATGGATTCAAAGAGGTTATGAAGAAAATCGGTGAATACTGGTTTGTGCTGTGTAAGAGACCACCCAAGGAGTGTTGATGGTATTGAAAGTAGAACGGCCACTGCTTAAAATCCTTGTCTGCGACGATGACCCTGCAGACCGTAAGCTAGTTCGAACTTACCTGAGGGAGGTAGCTGACAGGGAAATCGTGATGCTGGAGGCAGGACAAAAAGCAGAAATAGAAGAGGCTCTGGGGAAGGGCAGGATTGATCTGGTTTTAATGGATAATGAAATGCCGGAGAAATCAGGAATGGAGTGGCTTGCGGAAATCGTTGAAAAACGGATGGCTCCCGTGGTTATGTTGACCGGGTCTGGAAGTGAGGAAGTGGCTGTGCAGGCCCTTCAGGAGGGGGCAGTTGGCTATCTGCCAAAGGGCAGCCTGTCCAAAGAGAAGTTGGTGGAGGCAATTGATGCTGCGCTGGAGAAGTGGAGACTGATGCAGCAGAGCAGAGCCAACCAAGATGAGTTGGAAAGGCTGGCAAATTTTGATTCACTAACGGGATTGCACAATAGGCGAGCGATTTTACACAGATTGGACGAGCATATCAAGCAAGTCAGGCGCTACGAGGGTGAGCTCAGCTTGCTTATGCTGGATATTGACTATTTTAAGAAGGTCAATGACCAGTGCGGGCATCTTATTGGGGATGAGGTTCTGGAGAATGTTGCCGTATTAATGCAGCAGAATGTTCGGAACACAGACAGTGTGGGACGCTATGGAGGGGAGGAGTTCATTATTGTTTTGTCCGAAACCGATTTGTCTTCGGCTCTGATTGTGGCTGAACGGCTACGGAAAGCAATTGAAACTGCTGAAATGAGAGGTTCTGAGGGGAATACGTTTGGTATAACCGTAAGCCAGGGGGTATCCAGCTACAAACTGGGCGAAGATGCTGTCTCTCTCATTTCTCGTGCTGATGATGCTCTCTATAGGGCTAAGCAAAATGGCCGAAACCGAGTGGAAACCTCGACTTAAAATAAGGAAAGGCATTTAGTTCAAAGCCGAGGCCTCGGTGTGGCCTTTGAGAACCTTCCGAAAATGGAATCCATAAATTGCAAGCCTCACTGATAATGGGAACAACCGCGGGCGTCTTGCCAATGTCCAGGCAAGAAGTCTCCAGTAATACTCTCTCCCCTTTTCTTTGATTCCTAAGATCCACACAGACCTAGCAAAAGCTACAAGATGCTGAAGCTGGGGGCGAACAAGCTTTCCTGCTCGCGGTTTGTATTCTTTCAGGAATGTTATTGCCCGTTCGTAATACTGCTTGGGTGAATAAATGGTGTCGAGAACACTCTTGTAGCCATTGATAAGCGTTTCGTGGTTCATCTTAGGAATGAAGTTTATCGAGCAGTCCGTGTTGTCTCCAGAGAAATTTAGCAGGAGACGACTCTCACTTTTTAAACGGCGGTAGAGTTTCGTACCGGGAGGAGCGTTTAGCAAGCCGACCATTGCTGTAACAATCCCACTTCTTTGAATAAAGCTGATTTGGTTTTCAAAGATGGAGTGGGGGTCACTGTCAAAGCCTAGAATGAAGCCTCCTTGCACTTCGAGGCCATGGTTCTGAAGCTTCTTAACCGAAGCTACCAAATCGCGATTCTTATTTTGAAACTTGCCGCACTCGGTCAGGCTCTCTTCGTTTGGAGTTTCGATACCAACAAATACCGTGTTAAAGTTTGCCTCGACCATTAAGCGCATGAGCTTTTCATCATCAGAGAGATTAATAGATGCTTCCGTAAAGAGCGCAAAGGGGTATTTTTTCTTTTTCATCCATTCGATTATGGCTGGCAGGATTTCTTCCTTTAGTTTCCTCTTGTTCCCTATGAAATTGTCGTCTACAATAAAGACACTGCTTCGCCAGCCTCGGTTGTACAATGCATCCAGCTCTCTCAGTAGCTGGTCTTTATCTTTTGTTCTCGGCACCCGCCCATTTAGTACGGTAATATCGCAAAATTCACAGTCGAAAGGACAACCTCGAGAGTATTGAACACTCAGTGAGGAATATCTCGCCATATCAGCAAGCTCCCAACGTGGGATAGGAGTTGTGCGGATATCTGGCCATCTGTCGGATGTGTAGACGTGTTTGGCACACTGATTCTCAAGGTCTTTTAGAAAGTGTGGAAGGGTAATTTCAGCTTCATTGAGCACAAAATGGTCTACCCCATCAAATTCCTGGTATCCTGTAGTAAAAAGAGGGCCGCCAGCAACAATCTTGACATTGAATCCCTTGCATTTGTTGATAATATATCTGACTGATTCTTTTTGTACAGCCATAGCACTGATAAAGACATAATCAGCCCATTTTATGTCTCTGCCACTCAAATTTGTTATGTTCATGTCTATGAGCTTCTTTTCCCATACCTTCGGCAGCATCGCTGCCACAGTTAATAAGCCCAGTGGAGGGAAAGCCGCCTTCTTAGAAATGAACTTTAACGCATGCTTGAAACTCCAGAATGTGTCTGGATATTGAGGATATACGAGAAGTATTCTCAAATTGCACACCTTATCGTTGTCGCGTACAATACACCTGTGCTAGGAAAAAGTCAATTCGGTGGCAATTGCCTGCAGAACCTCCGTGATGTGGCTTAGCCAACTAGACACTCGTCCAGAGCGGTTGATGAATTGACTAGGGATGCCAAGAGAGCGGAAACTTGAGGACAGTCAGCAACCCGCTGTCTCCCGGGCTGCGATTCAAATTCTCACCTATGACAAGTACAATATAGGGGGTGTAATACGAGTAATTTGTTAGCTTCCTCAAGTGGAACTCACTATCTCCCCAAGCAAATTGCTATTATGTGGCTAGAGAATATTCTCTTTGTTGCCTCTGCAGCACATTACGGAGGTATTGGCCAGTAAGCGAGGTATCAATCCGGGCTATTTCTTCGGGCGTGCCTGTGGCTATGATATAGCCTCCCTCATCGCCAGCACCAGGACCGAGGTCGATAATATAGTCAGCGTTCTTGATTACGTCCAGGTGGTGCTCGATGATAATCACTGTATTGCCAGCATCTACCAGGCGCTGGAGCACTTGCAGTAAGCAAGCTATATCGGCAAAGGAGAGACCGGTGGTAGGCTCATCGAGGATATAGAGGGTTTTGCCCGTGGAGCGCCGTGATAATTCAGTGGCAAGTTTGACTCTTTGGGCTTCACCACCGGAAAGAGTAGGCGCTGGCTGTCCCAGACGTATGTAGCCCAAGCCAACGTCTCGCAGTGTTTCTAATTTGTTTCTAACCTTGGGGAAATGTTCGAAGAAGGCTAAGGCTTCATCCACGCTCATGTCCAGAATATCGGCGATATTTTTACCTTTGAAGTATATTTCCATGACCTCACGGTTATAGCGTTTGCCTTTGCATATCTCGCAGGACACAGTAACGTCAGGGAGGAACTGCATCTCTATCTGGATGTAGCCTTCGCCCTGGCAGGCTTCACAGCGTCCTCCACGAACATTGAAGGAAAATCGCCCTGGTGCATAACCTCGCATACGAGCTTCGGGGACAGTAGCAAAAAGTTCCCGAATAGGGGTGAAAGTCCCGGTATAAGTAGCTGGGTTACTACGTGGCGTACGGCCGATAGGTGATTGGTCAATGTTAATTACTTTATCAATATTCTCAACGCCAATAATGTCATCACATTTCCCTGGTCTATCTTTAGCCTGGTAAAATGTCTGAGCCAGTTTCTTATACAACACCTCATTAATAAGCGTGCTCTTACCACTGCCTGAGACACCACTTACACAAACAAACTTACCTAGTGGTATAGGCACATCAATATTTTTCAGGTTGTTTTCGCAAGCCCCTTTAATCACTAATTCTCTGTCTGAGCCAGAACGACATCCTTGCGGTAGAGGAATTTGTTTTGCTCGGCTGAGGTATTGTCCGGTTATTGACTCAGGGCAGTTCATAATGTCTTGCAATGTTCCAGTGGCTACAATCTTGCCGCCATGCTCTCCAGCCCCAGGCCCCATATCAATAATGTAATCAGCAGCGCGCATCATGGCTTCGTCATGCTCTACGATGAGAGTTGTATTACCCAGGTCGCGCAGCTTCTGCATCGTTTCAATAAGGCGAAAAATATCGGCAGGATGCAAGCCAATTGTGGGTTCATCGCAGATATAGAGCACTCCCATGAGCCCGCTGCCGATTTGAGTAGCTAAGCGGATTCTCTGGGCTTCGCCACCACTCAAAGTTGCTGATGGACGGCCTAGGGTTAGATAGCCTAGCCCGATATCTCTAAGGAAGCCCAGGCGGGTGTTTAGCTCTTTAAGGATCTGGTGAGCTATCTTTAATTCATGCGGTGTTAGATGAGACTTGCTGTCCTGTTCACTGCTAATTAGCTGTATCCAATGCAGCGCTTCTAAAGCGGATAATTCAGTTACATCGATTATACTCTTGCCACTAATGGTAATGGCTAGAGATTCAGGTTTAAGCCGCTTTCCATGGCAAACTGGACAAGGGGAGGAAGCCATATACCGCCCGATTTCAGCACGGGTGTTGTTGGACTCAGTTTCTCGATACAGACGCTCCAGGTGGGTAGCTACGCCTTCATAGGTGGTGTAATACTCCCTGATTCGTCCGTAGCGATTTCGGTATCTCAATAGCTCTCCATCTTCTCCGTAGAGGATAAGGTTGAGGTGCTCCCGGCTGAGTTCGCTAATTGGGGTATGAAGTGAGAAACCACAGCGTCGGGCCAGCTCCTGGAGCTCTCTGACATGCCAGGAAAACCATCCCCAGGCGCGGACGGCACCCTGAGTCAGGCTGAGGCCTTTGTTGGGTATGAGCAGGTCAGGGTCGATTTCTAGCTTCACGCCGAGTCCGCTGCATGCTGGACAAGCTCCATGGGGGCTATTAAAGCTGAAGGTGCGGGGGGCAATTTCACCCAGGCTTATACCGCAGTGGACGCAGGCAAAATGCTCGGAGAAGAGTAATTCCTCTCCATCGATGATTGAGATGAGGACGACTCCGGCTCCAAGCTTTAGCGCTGTTTCCACTGAATCAGCAATACGGCTGTTTTCAGTCTTCCCTGTCTGAAGCCGGTCAACTACCACTTCAATAGTGTGTTTCTTATTTTTGTCCAGTTCAAACTCTTCGGAAAGGTCATGAATATGCCCGTCAACGCGAACACGGACAAACCCTGCCTTGCGTAGGTCATCAAATATCGCCTGATGTTCGCCTTTCCGGTCTTTGATTAGCGGTGCCAGAATCATAATTCGCCTGCCGGCGGGTATTTCTTGTATATTGTCTACAATTTGTTGCACTGTCTGCCGGGAGATTTCGCGTCCGCATCTGGGGCAATGGGGATGACCAACGCGAGCGAAAAGAAGGCGCAGATAGTCATAGATTTCAGTTATTGTGCCTACAGTAGAACGTGGGTTGTGAGACGGTCCTTTTTGGTCAATCGAGATAGCCGGGCTTAACCCTTCAATATAATCAACATCGGGCTTCTCCATCCGCCCTAGAAACTGGCGGGCATAGGCAGACAAAGACTCCACATAGCGACGTTGCCCTTCGGCGTATATGGTATCGAAGGCTAAGGAACTCTTGCCTGAGCCAGAGACGCCGGTAATAACTACCAGTTTATCTCGGGGGATAGATACATCTATATTCTTCAGGTTGTGCTCTCGAGCTCCCTTTATGATTATGTTGTCTGTAGGCATGTTTTCCTCTCGCGGTATACTTCTAATTATCTATTGTAGCACGAGAATGGTGCGAAAGCATGCTTGGGCTGGATCAGATAGATTATATGGATACTACTCTCTATACGCTCACTACTACACGCTGTTTGGTTATTGCGGGCCCTTCGCCCTCTGTCATTCTGGTGAGCCTGGTGAGCCAAAGCCCTGAGTGCAGCGAAGGGGCAGCGAAGAATCCCTGGCTCAGGGTAAACTCC
>QYPU01000116.1 GCA_007280145.1 Dehalococcoidia bacterium
CATCTATAAAAGTAAGCTTTTTGACTTTTTCGTTAGCCCATTTAAATAGCCCCATAGTTTGTTACCTCCATTTTTATTGACGCCCTTTCTTCCACTGACCTGCCTCAAATCATTGTACCACCTTTAGAGTTAAAGTTGTTGATGCACAAGCTGGTGTGATTGTTTGAGAATACCAGTTCAGAAATGACAAAATGCTGTTGCCGTGAAAATCAATGGCATCCATGCGATTCGTTCCAAATTTCATCGGGCTATCGGTGATTTCATATGCCTTGTTTGGGCTTTGGGTTGGTAACCCAAAGTATAACGTTACAAATGGACTAGTTTTTGGAGGGCAGGTCAAGGGTTGCTTGATTTTATTACTTGCATGTTCCCGCTCATAAGAAGAGCTTCCTCTTGCGGGGTAAGCTGAGCTTCCTTCAATATCTGTCTTAATCCACCCTGAGCCAGGTAGTCCGTGAAACATTTATGATTATCCCTTCCGGCAATGAATTCCACAGCCCTGATAAGATAAGCAAAGAGGTTTCTGGGTAAGGGGACCCGGAAGTCGATGAACATCAAGACGCCCTCCTTTTTCACCACTCTTTTCATCTCGGAAACGGCTCTATTTCGCTCGTCTCTTTCCATCTCGTGCAGCCCTAGTGATATGGAAGCGCAATCGAAGTAACCGTCCGAGAACGGCAGCTCGGCGGCGCTGGCTACACGGAAGGTGCTGTGTTTGAATCCCCGTCTTTTCCTGTTCTTTCCCGCCAGTTCAATCATGCCGGGGTCCTGGTCCACGCCGGTGGCAACAGCGCCCTTCTGCTCGTAGTGGAACACCTGGTCGCCCGTCCCACAGCAGACATCCAGTACCCTGTCGCCCGCCTTGATGCCGGAAAGCTCGGCGGCGCAAACCCTGACCTCTTTCAGTATCGGGTCGATGATGGTCGAATAGTTGATTAGAAGCACAGTTAGGGATTATACCACTTCCTGAATTAGAGCTACCGAATGATAGAGTTAGAGCCTGGTGGTGGCGGATAGATATTGCCAGTCGGTAGGCTGTTTTAATAGCATTATTGGGGGATAGTCCCAATGGTGGGAATATCCCACTTGACAGATAATCCCACTCATGGTACGATGTCGCTGCGATGGCTAAAATAATAAGGGATGCAGACTTCGAAAAGATAGCTGATAGCGTAAAACCGGACGCTAAAAGGCGAGTAGTTCTACAAAAGGTTCAAATACGGGAAGGCGTCAGCTATCATATATACAGCAACAGCATTGGGCAAATTTTACTGGACCCGCAGGTAACCATCCCTGCTTCAGAAATATGGCTATTCAATAACCCAAAGGCTCTCGCATCAGTTAGGCGGGGACTTTCCGATGCTGCACAGGGCAGGGTGTCGAAAGTTGACCTTGACGCCCTATAAGGTCAAGCGTTTTTGTTTGAATTACAATGGACAGCGGAGGCAAGTAAGGCCTACAATCTGCTTAAAAGTACTGCCTCCCAGGGGAAACGTTACCAGGCTGCCAAAAAGACCATCAAGTTCTTGGCAATGAATCCTCGGCATAATAGCCTCCAGACCCATGAATATATGAGTTTGAAGGGCCCAAATGGGGAGAAGGTCTTTGAGGCATATGCAGAGCAGAGGACACCCGCAGCCTATAGAGTCTTTTGGTACTATGGTCCTTCTAAAGGTATAATCACAATTTTTGCGATTACTTCTCACCCTTAGTCACGGCCTGGCGAAGGGGCTCAAACCCTCAACCGATTGTGTATCAGACAACTGCTGTCCCATTGAGCTACCGGTATAATAGAGTAAGGTGGTGGTGAACATACCAGGCTGATGACAGATAGATATTGCCAGGCTGTGGGCTGTTATGATGCTGTAGAGGCACATAAGAGGTATAGTACGGTGGATAGGCTGATAAGGTAGGCTCAATTCTACCTAGTTGATCTAGCGAGAATTCTAAAGTAATATAATTATGTTATTATATATTGACAGAATAATATTATTATGTTAATTTATACCTAATAAATGTTAAGGGAATGATGATAGGTGGTAAAAACCTCTGATAAAGTCCAGACGACAATATACTTACCCAAAAGTATGCACACCGAGCTAAGGATAAAAGCACTCCAGGAACACGTTTCTATGACGAAGTTAATTATTCGTGCAATACTGCGTGAGCTAAAAGCATCGGGAAAAGATAAAGAAAGCAATAGTTAGTACAATGAATTCCATCAACGACGAACTAGAATTAATCAGGTCGCTATATTCCGAAAAACGTGTTTCAGGCCTCACCCACAATTTCTGTCGTTACCCAGCGAGATTCTCACCGGAATTTGCCAGGGAAACAATATTGCAGTTTTCTAATGAAGGTGATTACGTACTTGACGCATTTATGGGCAGCGGAACAACAATAGTCGAGGCGATTGCAAACGGTCGTAATGCTATCGGAGTTGATATTAACCCTCTTTCCTGCTTTATTACCAAAGTGAAAACCACACCGCTTAGTAAAAGAGATAAAGAAAAGATTCTGGAATGGGTGGATAGAATCAATTTTGTTCAATCGTTTGACGAAGGTCATTCTCATGCTAGTGATGGGTTAAAACATATTCCTGACGAGTTTAAGAATATACTTATCAATTTAACCAAAACTATCGACACATTTGAATTTCCTCGGCAAAAAAATTTCGCTAAATGCGCTTTACTTAGATTCGCGCAGTGGGCGATAGATTGCCGAAAAGAGATTCCTCAAATCAATGTCCTCAGGGGACAACTTATAAAACAGGTAAATGAGATGCTAGATGGGATAGACGAATTAGTATTTACTACTCAGGGTAAAGGCATACCTAAGCATCATATTACCGGTAGAAGACAATTATATCTTGGGAGCCTCGATGACCTAATAAACAACCAAGTTTTCAGTAGAATGCAATCAAAGGTTCGACTAGTGCTAACGTCACCACCATATCCTGGTGTTCACGTTCTTTATCACCGATGGCAGGTAAATAGTCGTAGAGAAACACCGGCTCCATTTTGGCTAGCCGGGCTTCAGGATGGTCACGGTGAAGCATATTATACTTTGGGAGGAAGGTCATCATCGGGAATTAAAAATTACTTCACAAGACTAAGGGAAATATTTAATTCAGTTCGTCTGTTCATCCATCCGGATGCTATAGTAGCGCAACTGGTCGCTTTCTCTAATCCTGACACACAACTTCCGGCTTTCCTAGATTCGATGCGATTGGCTGGCTATGAAGAGTTTAAGCCATTCAGTACCCTAAACTCAGAGCGCCCCAACCGCCTTGTTCCGAATAGAAAATGGTATACAAATATCGAGAGTAACCAACATGCAAGTAATGAAGTACTTCTCTTTCATAGGCCTTATTATTAAGTGAGTGGATTATTGCCTCTCTTGGCTGGTAACTACTCATCATCACCAATCTGGCTGCCCACCTTAACTTGATCTTCAGTAAGATTCCCGAGTGAATCTATTAACGGTAACAGTACAGGTGCAATAGCCGAAGATGCTTTATAAACCCTTTCTGCTAAAGGAAGCTCCTCACCATTGATCGTTTCGCCATTTGATTCATTAGTTACTTTTGATTTGTCAGATGCTGCATCAGCCTGTATCAAAGCCATTCCTATTAAGACCAAACCATATTTGTATCTGGCTTTGATTATATCAGGGCTAGTTTTGCTATATTTTTCCTCTACTTTAAGATAAATATTGTCCATGTTAACCCAAAAGCTGTATATGGCATTACTTCCGTGTCCAGTTTCCTCAATATTGGCAGCTTCTTCTTGAAGAATCTCAAGTGCAGAATACTGATCAAATTTATGTTTGCGCTTATCCCAATCCTGCTCATAAACCTCGTTGACCTCGGGTATTTGCATACCTGTTGGAGTTTCTCGTTGGATTCCATCTTTGTCTGAAGGCGATTTACCATCCTTAATGGGAAGTTTTGGCTGCAAAGTTTGAGGTTGACCTATTGTAACCACAAATGAATTAACAAATGGTTTAAGTATGACTTCATCCGTCACTCTCGCTTCATATCTGAACTTATCTCCCACTGAACAGTTAGCAGGTAGCCTTACGTTTAACGTAGCTTTACCGTTCTGGAGATTGAGACTATACGTATTAACTTCTTTTGTTTCTCCATTGTCCACAATAAGCAAATTGAATTTTCCTCTATTTTGTAGTCGATAGAAATAGTCATTATCCACATCCGTTTCAAATGTGACTCGACAACGCATATTAATCGCAGTAGTACGTTCAAGCACCTTCCCATAATTAAGCTTCTGAAATTTAAAGTATGATGGATGTAAATTACCTTTATAAGGTCTATCTTCGGAAGAAACTTGTTTTGTCTTAAACGGGCTCGAAAATCTTGTCCCCGTTAAAAACAATGATGAAAGAGAAGGTGAGGACTTCAATATGGACTTTATAGCTTCCTCTAGTGGTTTGGAATTTCCAACCTGCGCCTGAATCTCCTCATTTCGGCGTTTCTCACGCAAAGCTCTAAGCCCAGGATGGTCTCTTATCAGTATTTCTAGCTCTCGTTCTATTTCATCTCTCAGTTCATGATTTCTTAATCTATCTCGGCTGTTCATAAACAAGTCTTCGCGAGCCCTTCCGCTTAGATCAGTACAATCAACCACAACAAGTATGGAATCATCCAGACGTCCCATTCCAACATTCTTCCTACTAAAGAAACTCAGTGGCAGGTTGGCGTGTGTTTGTCCATTTACAGTAAAGATTATCCCTTCATTCTTTCTGTATGTCTCCGCTCTGTCCTTTTTAAAAGCATAAATTTTTACCGTCATCTTCTCTCCAAGTGCTGCCAGTGAAGATGTACTTGGGAAATCGTCTTCCAAATTTTCCCCTTTATTGTCTTCAAGCCTAACACTCAATCCACTAACCGTTGTTTCAAAGCTTCCAGTATGCCCTTTGTAATCACGACACTCGTGCAAACGAATTGGTAAAGCTATTTCCGGTAGAAGTATATCAAGCCTAGAAAGTAGTCCGTCACGCAACATCATATTTGTACGGAATCCCGATGCAGCATATTCGTACAATTTTATTGCTGTACCCCATTCGCTATCTCGTCCATATGGGTTACGTCCTTCAGGGAAAACCGGAAAGGTATTTGAGCTAAAACGTAAGACATCTCCATCTCGTGGTTTTTGCATAGCCCCTAAGGGTGCCAGATAAGTATAAACGGAACTCTTACGACCAGGGGTTGGGTTTTCTCTTCTGATAACAGTAAAGCTCCATTGATTATCAGAATTATCCGAAGGCGTATTTTTTACAATATTAGGATTCCTACGAGTTATGATAAGTTGCAGGTTGTGCCTACCACAGAACTGGAATACTCCGGTACTTCCCATGTTAAACTTCCCTTGTACAAAATGCACGCCGAGTTTATTCTTATGACTTAGGTCAAGAAGTGTATCTGGCATCTTGTTAGGAGTTTGCCCCTCACCGGCGTCCGAAATCGTGAAAGAAGGGTTTGAACGATCTCCAGTAGCAACAACGGTAATAAGCCGAGATACTTCAGTCCTCTTTTGTGTAGGCCAATAACCTATATGGCCAAGGGTATCATATTTCTTTGCATCTCCACCAAAGTACAACGCGACAGCTTCGTAAATACTCTTTGGAGCTGCACTATTCTCTGGAGAAATCCCCGTAAGCCAACAGGCATTCATTAATACTGCATCAACAGAATTAACGACCTTCTCAACCAATGCCGCTTCTGGTCGGCTCTGCTGATTTCCAGTCGTAGAAAAGTTATCCTCTTTGTCACCATAATACCGCCAATATTCTTCCTTCTCCCAGAATCCTTTTTGGGTAAGTATTTCGATTACTTCCTTCTCTGAATCAGCATGCAAAAGGGCCAGGCACATTTTCTTGACTTCGTCATTTGTCATGGTATCCTCCCACCAACTCTTAAAGTTTGAATTTACCTTTGTTTCTCACCCCACCTTGGAACTGCAATCTAATTTCCTTAACTTTACGTTCTATCTCCCTGAATATTTTTCTGACTTCCTCTTCAGAATATTCGTAGTTTCTTCTATTAGAGCATTTACCTAGGTTGTCTAGGCTGTCAAGTATTTTGTTTACTCTGCGCTCAGCAATTCTTACGAATCTTCCCCGTTTAACACTTTCCACTTGGTTTTTAAGATTATTTTTCAATGACATATATCACCATTAACAATATATATATCATAATAAAAGATATATGTCAAGATATATAGATGTAATTATGGAATAACAATTACAATTGGTGCTCTATAGTTCATTAATAGTGAAGCGAAATAGATAGTTATTAGACAAAAAATTTACAGGGGTAACCACATTGTCTACCATCCGATTCTCTATGACTTTTCCACCCTATTGCTTTATACGAAACCACCAAATTCGCAGAGCACGTGGAAGTCATACCGAAACGCTCAATTCTGCGAAAATGGAAAGACACCGCAAGATTCTTGTAGATTGGTGGTTAAATTGAGCAAAGCCGGTGTGTGGATGATGGAACTGGCTTGATTTGGAAAAAGGAATAACTAAGCCCTTGCTCTTTGTATACGTAATCTGAAATATGATGCGACAGAGGTTAGGTTAAAGCCAGCCCTGCAACCCTATATTCAAAAACGCAAAACTCTTGGATAGGGCAGGTGTCCAGGCGGTGAAGTCCTCGAGGTGCCTGCCGCTTTCATCCAGGCATTGGCCTGTGAACTCGTACACGGGCACGGAATAGGCTTGCTTTTCAGAGGGTGGGGTCACTCACTGCCGGTTTAAGCAGGAACTTTATCACATGCCTGCTCGGTTTTTGTTCGGGCCCGAAGAGAAATATCTAAGTCAAGGGCATCCGCTACTTTGAAGAGTGTACTGAGTGTAGTATTGTAATCACCCTTTTCCAATCTGGATATGGCAGGTTGTTTTGTGCCGACAATCTCAGCAAGTTGTTTTTGGCTAATTCGCAATTGATTCCTGCGTTCTATCAAACTCCGTATCATGTCATATTTAGGCTGTAAAGCCTCGTATTCTTTGCGAATTCCTGGCTTTTTAAGTAATGCTGCCTCAAATTCTTCGTATCTTGTAGCTTTTTTATTCGCCATTTTACTGCCTTCCCCATCTGGATTGTTCATATTATATAACACATATGTTATATTGTCTAGATTGACCAGTACCCGTATGGGGGTGGCTCTGATGGCAGCGGTGACTGAATCAGTAATGATTAGTCTTACCAGGTGGTGGGCCTGTAAATCTGTGTTCCATCTGGCAGGACGACTGGATTAGGAAACTGGTGTCGTACATAACTGTCCTTGAATGTGACTCTATTCATAGACCAAACAAAAAACCCTCTGGGTCGTAACCCAGAGGGGGCTAGTGGAACGACCCACTAGTGATGATGATAAAATTGTAACCATTCCCAATACAAAAGTCAATAGCGGCTCTAGATAATGCCACCAGGCTTTGCCAGGGGCCAGGGCAGGAATTTCATTAACTTATACTATGATTATCGGAGTGTTGGCTTGGCTAATGCTCGAATTCGCCAGAAATATTGTATTCAGGTTCAATAACACAAATAGCGTAATGTTCTAAAAGCGAGCGCTTCTTCCAACGGTACTTTCTTTGTTTTTCATCGGGTACAACCAGGTGCTTTACAGCGCAGTTTATGGATAAGTATTTTTGAGCTTCCCTCGAGTCGGCACAACGGTTTTTATCAATTAGCCCTTTCTGAATTGGTTGACTGCTAAATCGAAC
>QYPU01000114.1 GCA_007280145.1 Dehalococcoidia bacterium
CACACATCCTTACGGATACTACGTCCTGAACGTAGCGCGTCTGCCATTCCGCCACTTCGGCATGGGCAGTACTGGACTTGAACCAGTGACCTCTTGCGTGTGAAGCAAGCGCTCTAACCACTGAGCTAACCGCCCAAAATCCTATTTATCTTGTCCCCAAGCCCGTCTGAAAATCGACCAAAGCAAGAGGTCTTTTTGTTCACCTTCGGGCCTAAAGACCTACCTCTGCTCCGCTCCTAAATTATATATAGTGGCGACAATGGCGTCAACTGCAATGAGGGTTGAGACGCCAACTATAATTGACCAAAAGACAACAAAATCTTCTTAGCACACGAATTACTATCTCCTCAACTTGAGGTATCAATGATGCTAGCTACTATCCCTATCAAGCTAGAAAGGTCACACTGGCCCGTATTTCCTCATTAGCCTGATATCTTCATCGACTTCGTCGCGGCGCAGGTGAGCGCACTATTTCGTACCTTTGCAAAGGTGTAGATGTATAGATGCAGCCCTCCAAGGTGCGACCTCATTGAAAGGTCCCTAGGGGGGAGGGGCCCCCCTATCCGACGGAAGTGTTTAAGATGCCATGAAAGAACGGCAATGAGCTACACTGCCACGTCTATTCCGGGGAAAGAGAAACCTTGCGATGGCGCATGCCTCTTGCCGAACCGACCACACAATTGACGAAGTGTACTCTGCCTTTTAGAGACCGTCGTTAGTAGTCTGGTCAATCATAGGCAATGTATCTGGCAAAAAGTCTTTGAAAAGAAAGTCTTGATAATGAGGTAACAAGATGGTTTATCGTTCAGTCACGCTCGGGGTTCGAATCCAACTCAGTAACTCGAGTTGTTCAATACGCAGAGCTTTTTGTGCGACTTTCCCATTTGCCTAAAATCGCTGCAGTATGTCCTTCCGCTGCCTATTATCAACTGCACATTTCAGGCTAACGTGCCCTGGCTACACAGTTCTGGACAAATCTTTGTCGGTAGGGCACAATACCAAGACAAGATTCCCTCACTTTTTCTGTCCTCTTCCAAGCTTACCTGTCTATGATGAACAGAATAAATGGGGGAGCTTGAAATAAGCGAGAGAGTCCTTTGAACATCCCTTAATCGGAATGTTATTGTTTAGCTCTAAGACAGGTCAGCTATAGTCCATGCCATTTGTATCGGAATGAGACGAGGAGTGAACACCACAAATGTTGCCGAGAGTCACTGAAATACCGCTGTTTGGTGTTAGAAACTCGCTCAGGTTAGTAAAAATCCTCCATCCGCGATAATAGTCTCCCCAGTCACATAACTGGAAGCATCAGACGCCAGATAAATTATAGCACCGACCATATCGTCAGGGTCACCTACACGCTGCAATGGCAATGCCTTCGCAAACGCTGACTTTTGTTCCTTCATCTCCACCTCCGGAACATCAAACCAGCGGGAGTCGAAAAGACGGGTAGCCACACCTCCAGGGGCTACAGCATTCACCCTTATATTATATGGGGCTAACTCCAGTGCCATAGACTTGGTTGCCATTATAACAGCAGCCTTAGCAATAGAGTATGGGCCTATAGAATGTTCAGGTTTATATCCGTCAATCGAGGACACATTGATTATTTTACCCCCGCCATGCTCTTTCATTACCCTGGCTACAGCCTGACTGAGGAAATACAAACCCTTCAAATTCAGGTTCATTATTGAGTCCCACAACCGCTCCTCTATATCCAACACTGTCGACAAGGCCGGGCTACTACCGGCATTATTGACCAGTATATCAATCCTGCCAAATTCAGCCATCACTGTCTCTACCAACCTATGTATATCCTCCATCCTGCCAACATGAGCTGCCACCGGCAATGCTTTCCTGCCCACACCTCTGATTTCATCAGCTACCTTCTCCAGGTCAGGCAACTTCCGGCTGGCTACCACCACATCAGCTCCAGCCTCAGCAAATCCCAGAGCAGTAGCACGGCCAATACCACGACTACCCCCGGTCACCAGCGCCACTTCCCCTTCAAGGGAAAATCGAGAAAGACCAAGCATACTTATACCTCCATTACTTAATTTCTGAAGACAATAATAGCATATTTATTTCAGGATGCCAAATTAAATCATCTAAAATGATTACATGAAAAAGCTGACTTCTTGGAGCAGAGTAGGCTTCAATCGGTGCTGCGCTACTACTCCCCGAATGACTTCAAGGAGCTGATGCTCATACAACAGACTAGTGA
Source organism: Dehalococcoidia bacterium (assembly GCA_007280145.1). Lineage (GTDB taxonomy): Bacteria > Chloroflexota > Dehalococcoidia > GIF9 > UBA5629 > QYPU01. Next base: position 2,225 of record QYPU01000114.1, read on the forward strand.
GACACTCGGCCAGACTCTTCCTGAATCAGTTTGTCTCGATAATCAGTAACATAGGAACAGTCAGGACCAGCGCATTTCTCTATCTTGAGCCTGATTGCCTTATCAAATTTCTGTTTCTTGTCCTCAAGAGCTTTCTGTTTATACCGATTATACCAGGCACACTTCGTCGACCAATCATTATTGACCATAATAGTGACAAAGTCATCGACCAAATCACACCTAATAGTGGTCGCCGTGATTTGCCATCTGGCTGGCTTAAGTTCCGCCTTTGCTTCAGTCATTGTTAATCTCCTTTCTTCACGCTCTTTTTCATTTCTATCTTAGATTGTTTAAACTGCTCAATTCCTCAATCCGACGCTGCATTTCCGCCCTTTCCTCTATCATAGAGTAGCCTTAGCATTGGCTATGTCTGAAAGTAAACCCAGCCTCAAGCCAAGCCATAGGATACATTCGACAGCTAAGCACAATAAAACGCTAGGTACACTTGCCGGAAATTCAGCCATTGGCTCTTTTCTGCAACCGTAGATACAGGGTAAATCTTAAGAGTAGCTTTTATGCTGAACTCAATAAACCCGCTCATCAACTATCAGTTTGTGAAACTCGGGTATTACCTCTTTGGCTACGAATTCAACACGGTCGAGCTTGATTCTTACCGCTTCGCTTACCGCTTTGATTAACTGCTGTGTCAACTTTTCTTTGTCAATCCCATCCTCAGCTTTAAGCTCTACTTTAAGTGTCAACTCATCTCGATGACCTGACCTGGTGACTACTGCCTGATACTGTGCGATTTGTGAGAATCCGGCAAGCGCTGGCTCGAGCTGACGGGGGTGTATAAACATACCTCTTGTTCTAACAGCATCGCCCACTCTGCCCAAGAGGCGTGTTATGCGAAGTGCAGTCCTGCCACAGGGGCAAGGCTCCTCTATCCAACCAGCAAGGTCTCCGGTGCCAAAACGTATCAACGGGTAAGTCTCATCGATTGGAGTCACCACTATTTCGCCTACCTCATCGGGGCCAACTGGCTTTCCAGTTTCGTAGCTGATTATCTCTATGATAACATCCTCGGCGATATGCATGCCATTCTTCTCACTGCATTCGTAGGCTATCATACCGACATCGGCCGTTCCATAGGCATCCCCGGTAGCAATCCCATACTTTTTCTCAACCAGCTCTCTGATTGGCCCACCACCCATCTCGCCACCAATCATAGCTAATCTGAGGTTAAAATCTTTACGGATGTCATAGCCCATTTCCTCAGCCTTGTTGATGATATTCATGAAAAAGCTTGTAGTGCCGTAAAATCCAGTCACTTTGAGATGATGCATAACCTGGACTTGAAGTTCGGTATTTCCCACTCCCATAGGTATGACCGTAACTCCAGCCCGTCTCAACATCTCATCAATCATGAGACCAGCCGGTACAAGGTGATACATCCATGTATTGACAGCGATGTCTCCCTTCTTAAAGCCCGCAGCTTTGACCATGTGAACATGCCGCCGCCAGAAGCTTTCGCTTTGATGATGGGGGTCGTAGATGGGGCCTGGGGAGACATAAACCCTTTCCAAATCTTCTATGGGAGCGGTCACAAGGCCACCAAAAGGGGGATTGGCCTTGTATAATTCGACCAGCTCGTCCTTTCTCAGGATAGGCAAGTCCTCCAGGTCCTTAATGCTGTACACTGCTGAAGGGGCAATGCCTGCCTTATCAAATCTCGCCTTGATTGCTGGGGCTTTTTCATAGGCATAAGCAACCAGCTCTCTTAGTCTGCCATCGAGATACTTCTGTCTCTCCTCTCGGGACATCTTCTCCATGACTTCAATAGAGGGTATGGATTTCTTGTCTTTCATTGTTCTCCTCCTCTGCATTTGTAGGTTGTGTGGAATTATGCCTAATTTATAAAGTTTTCACAACCCTCCGTACTCGTCCACATGATTACTATACTTAGGTATGAGTCCTCTGTGCCCTTCCTACATGGCCATTGAGTTTGGGTAAGCGTGGTGGTAAAACAAACAGTTTTATGCCTTTCCTTTGGCACCCCTCCTCAGAGGCATCTTCGAATTCTGATCCCCCCTCTACTTGAACAGCTCTTCTAGTTTATCTATATCTTAGACTAATAGGTTAGCCCTTTTTCACCTAGCTGCTGTGACCAACTAGTTAACAGAGTTCTTGGTTGCAGAACTTTATCAGATGCTGAGTAGGGATCAACTTCCCCAGTTTCTACCATTGCCATATACCTGCTCAGTTCTTTATCTTGCTTGATTAATCTAAGAAGGTCTCCCACAACTCTATGCTTTATCACTTCTATAAATTCCGTCCGGCGCTGCTCCTTGCGTCGTTGGTACAACAAGCCACTTTTTTCCGATGCCTTAAGATGTTTCTCAATTTGCCTGTAGAGTTCCCTGATGCCCACATTGTTAATTGCTTCAGTAGCCAGCACCGGTGGTTGCCAATGGTTTTGCTTCCGATAGAGCTGTATCATCTCTAATGCGGTCACTAGATTATCAGCTCCGGGGCGATCAGCCTTGTTAACTAGAAAGATATCAGCGGCCTCTAACAAGCCTGCCTTCATTGTCTGAATAGTATCTCCAGACTCGGGAACTAAAACTACCACAGTAGTGTCTGCATTTTGCATGATATCCAGCTCAGTCTGACCCACCCCAACTGTCTCTACCAAGATAAAATCCTTCCCAAAGGCACTCAGCAGCTTGACAACATTGCTGGTAGTCCGTGGTAATCCTCCTTGACTGCCACGGGTTGCCATACTGCGTATGAAGACCCCCTTATCAAGGTAGTGCTGCTGCATTCTTATCCTATCCCCGAGAACAGCGCCGCCAGTAAAGGGACTGGTGGGATCAGCAGCAATTATACCAACTGTAAATCCCTGCTGCCTCATAATTGCTGTCAAGCGGTCAACAATGGTACTCTTACCCGCCCCTGGCGGTCCAGTTATACCTATGCAATAAGCCTTACCCAAATGAGGATAAATCAGCTTTATTATATCCAGTGATTCAGCACTCCCCCTTTCTACCTTTGTGATTAACCGTGATAGAGACAACACGTCTCCGGCCAGCATCTGTTCAACTAGCTTCATCATTATGAAAAGCTCCTATTTTCTCTCTGCATTCTGATCCTATTGGAATATGAGCACCACTCTATTCGGGATTTCTCATTCTAGCTCATAGGATGAGTAACTTCCATTGCCTTGTCGCTGCCAGCTTTGATGGTATTCCCGTGGTGTTTGACTGTCAAGGCTATGCATGGTTTGTTCACTATTTTACTAAAGATACTGAGCAAAAGCGGAATTACCATATAGTTGGTGCCTTGTATAGTTGACTTGAATCACTCATCTTCTCAATCTCATCAAAAAGCCTCAAAGTACGGACAGTTGGCGGGTACAGCTTACTCTGTAGGAGTTCTTACCGCAGCAAAAATCGTCTCTGCAAAATCGTCAGCGAGTGCAGTGAGGCTATATGACTGATTGTGTACAAGCCAGATTTGGACTAAACGAGCCAAGCCGCCGAAATATATGTTGGACATTACGAAAATGTTAATATCCTGCCTGACGTCTCCAAGCTTCTGCCCCTCCCGCAAGATGCCCATAAAGGTCTGACCAGTCTGCCTTACATTTTTCCAGCCATCAGATGATTCACGCCAACTCTTAACCGATGTACTTATATTCACAACCCAGCTAACCTGCGGGTTATTCTCATAGAAATAAAGATAATACCACGTCATCTTTCGCAGTTTGTTCATGGTTCCGCGCACGCCAATGAAATGCTCGTTAAGCTCAGTTATCATTTGCTTCGTTTTTTCGTTGGTAATAGCCATAACGAGATCATCTTTGCTGGCGAAATGTTTATAGATGCTCGCAGGAGCTATTCCGGACCTCTTAGCTATCTCTCTTATCGTCGCTTTATGAAAGTCCAGATTATCAAATACATCAAAGGACGCGTGGACAATACGTTCTCTTGTTGTTGTCATAACGTAGATCTTTAATGATGCCTACCTCTCTAAAATGTAAGTGTTTTACTGCGTCCTGCTTTTATATTTAGCACTTATTATAACAAAAACTTTTCCAAAAACATCTTTGCTAAATTCAACTCGGTTAAGCCAAGCCGGGTCAGTCTATTCTAATTGAATAATGAGCCTGAATAGAAGGGGTTCAGGCAACCCGGTTAGTAAATCTTGAGATTTGTTGAAAGAGATTGGAGCGAGCTTTTACCATCCTTTCTGCAAATTGATTATCGTTCATTTGATTGACGATTGTACTGAGTTTTTCGAGGGTCATGCCGGGATGCAGGTAACTCTCAGCCCGGGGCACAGATTTCAGCCTTTCATAGGGTGTCCTCACCTCCTCATAGGGATAAGTTTTCTTGCTCTTGCCTTTGTGATCGGTCACCGTCACCGGGAAGAAACAAGGGCGGCGGAAGTTGATATAGGGATTGAAGAGGTCTCTATTGAACTCATTGATCAGTTCAGCGCACCTCTGGGGGATATAAGCATATCCCAACTGCTTGCGCACCACAGTGCCGTTCTTAGACTCCACGAGGCCGTTATCATTGGTGTGTCTGGCTCTGGATTTGGTAAACCGAATTAACAGCTTGTTCAAGAGAGCGGCGATCGTCTTGTTCACAAATTCAGACCCATTATCGGAGTGAAACCCCCTGATGATAAAGGGGAATTGGACTAACCTGTTTTCTAGGACCGGTACCAGGTAGGCTTCAGATATCCTCTGCACAGAGGCTACTATCTCCCACTGGGTGACCTCATCCACGGCATTGATATGATATACCCCCTTTTGATCGTTGAAGTCCCCTTGATGAATTGTGTCGATTCGAATGTAACCGGGCAGCCCCTTCGGGTCCGGTTTGGCGCGCTCCCCGATCTTGGGCACAGCTGGTTTTGTCCTAGTAAATCGCCTGGTCATACCCCGATAGGTGTTACTTCTTCGCAGGTTGTATAGATGGGCAATAGATATCCTGGCGATGTTCCCGAACTCGGTATGCCCATAAACTCCCCACTCTCGCTCCATAACCCTTTTGGTGGCTGGCCCGCTTAAATACCCGTGCAATTCATCCGTCCTGGCTAATAATATCACATCTGACGGCGTATACTTCCGCGGAAAGCGGTGCCTCCTGTATTGCGTTCTCCTCAATCGTCCTGTCTGCTGGTATTCCCTTATGAGGCTTGATGCTTGTGACCTGGAATATCCCGTAACCTTCTGTATATAATATATCGGCATATCACTCCTTTCTCCTCTCTCTTGAGACGATGATATCTAAATCTTATCAGCACCTCCTCTATCCAACGGTATTTCTCTTTAGCCGTTAGACCCCTGAACTCTACTGCCTCACTCCCCTCCAGAAATTGCCTGACTTGCTCTATTGTTTGTAGACTTTCGTCGTTCATGATTAGTTGCATGTCCCAATCATAAACGAGTTGCCTTAGTCCTTCAGGCTCATCTTGTGTTAGAAATCGATGCCCTCTCCAGGCTCATCTTGTATTGGAAGAGACTGGACTTGACAAGAAATCATATTTATGTAATAATTGCCGAACATTGTTCACCTCGATATTAGTAACAGGCATCAAATTTGGTATAAACTATTAATTACAGATATAGGAATATTATCATAACGTTGTTCACCTGTCAAATAAATACTTGGATTTTGCAATCCATCCATACGAGGGGGTGTTAACTTAGTTAAAAATACTAAGGAGGGTGTATGGTGCTAAATTTCGCTGAAAACGCTGTCATCTTGAGAGTTGAAGATATTTATGTAGCTTTTGGTGGTGTTCAGGCTATAGAGGGCGTTGATTTTGAGGTTCGTCAAGGTGAGCTCTCAGCAATTATTGGCCCTAATGGTGCCGGCAAGACAACATTGCTCAACTGCATTAATGGTTTCTACAAGCCTCAGCAGGGGCGTATATATTTTCAGGGCAGAGATATTAGCAACTTATCACCTGATAAGCGAGCCTGCTTGGGAATTGGCAGAGCCTTCCAGGGCATTCAAGTTTACCAAAACATGACGGTGCTAGATACCATAATGTCTGGCCGGCATGTGCTTATGAAGACAAATCCGGTTCAAGCTGCCATTTATTGGCCATGGGCGCATAAGGAGGAGGTGGCACATCGGAAGGTGGCTGAGGATATTATTGATTTCCTCGAGATCGAGGGTATTCGGAAGAAGATTATCGGTGAGCTAAGCTATGGGCTGCGGAAGCGGGTTGACTTGGCCCGAGTCTTAGCTCTGGAGCCAAAAGTGCTCATTCTGGATGAGCCTATGGCTGGCATGAACCTAGAAGAGAAAGAGGATATAGCGCGCTTCATTTTGGATATCCAGGAATTCCAAGGCATCCCTATTGTGCTTGTTGAACATGATATGGAGGTAGTCATGGATATTGCTCAGCGAGTGATAGTTATTGACCAGGGAAAGGTTATTGCTGAAGGCACGCCCACTGAGATAAGGGGCAACCACGCAGTCATTAGGGCCTATTTAGGGGAGGGGTAATGGGAATTGCACAACTTATATCTTCCGTCGAGGGCTTGGACCATATAATAGGATGAACACCAATAAGTTGGTTGAGAAGGGTAAAGGAGAAACTAATGTTCCCTTTTTGCCTCCTGGGACGGATACTCTGCCCAAGTTTCTGAAATGGGGCTATGAGCAGTGGGGCGAGAAAGTTTTCATGAGGCGGAAAGACAGGGGTGTATACCAGCGCTGGACGTGGAAGGAGGTTCATGATGAGGTCAAATATTTCTGTCTTGGTCTCATAAGCCTTGGGCTCCGCCGTGGAGAAACAGTGGCTCTGATCGGAGAAAATGAGCCTCAATTATTCTTTGGGCATTGGGCAACACATGCTGCCCTAGCCAAAGCAGTCTGTCTTTACCCTGATGTGACACCTCCTGAGGCTCATTATGTTTTGGATCATTGTGATGCAGTATTTGTCGTTTGTGAAGACCAAGAGCAAGTGGATAAAGTCCTTGAGATAAAGGATCAACTGCCCAGGCTCAAGAAGATCATTTACTGGGACCCTCGAGGTATGTGGAAATATTCTCATCCCATGCTTATGACGTTTGAGGAGGTGCAGGAGGAGGGGCATACTCACGAGAAATCTCATCCGGGAGCCTTTGAGGAGAGCGTAGCTCAGGGCAACGGCAATGATATCGCCGTCATTTCCTATACCTCAGGTACCACCGGTCAACCCAAAGGCGTTGTAATAACCCATAGTAGTCTCTTGGATAGCGCCTACCGGCTGATGGCAAGTTTATCTTTGCATCCCTTTACGCAATATGTATCCTATCTTCCCCCCTCCTGGATTGCAGAGCAATACTACGGTTTGACCATGGGACTAATAGTTCCCTTTGTGATAAATTTCCCCGAGGAGCCAGAGACAGTGCTGGAGAATATTCGAGAGGTGGGTGCTGAGTTGCTGGTGTTCAGTCCACGACAGTGGGAGAGTCTGGCATCTATAACCCAAGCCCGCATGTTGGACGCTGGCTTGTTGGCAAAATTCGCCTACAAGCGAGCCATGAACATCAGCAAAAAGGTAGCCGCAAGTCGCCTAGAGGGGAAGACAGCTAATCCGTTGTGGCGACTGCTTTATCCGCTGGCTTATGCGGTGGTCCTCCGACCCTTACTCGATAAGCTAGGGTTACTCAAGGTTCGTGTGGCTATCTGTGGTGGCTCTGCCATGGCTCCCGATGCCTTTCATTTCTTTCATGCCATGGGGTTAAGACTTAAGAGCATGTTTGGTCTATCGGAGGTTGGGTTACTCACCACCCATGTGGGTGATTATTTTGACGTTGAAACGGTTGGCAAGTTTATGCCTGTCCATCCAGCTTTAGGTCACCAGGTAGAGTGGAGAATAGACGAAGATACTGGGGAGCTCCTGCTGCGTGGTGGCACTGGCTTCCAAGGCTATTACAAGGACTCTGAGGCTAGCGCGAAAACTCAGCATGAAGGCTGGTTTCACACTGGCGATGTTGTGACTGTGAGAGAGGATGGAGAGATAGTCTACCTAGAGCGGCTTAGTGATATGCGGTCACTGTCTACCGGTGCTCGTTTCCCGCCGCAATTCATTGAGACCCGCCTCCGTTTTAGCCCCTTTGTCAAAGATGTTATTTGTTTGGGCGATGAGACAAAGCCCTTTGTTGCAGCTCTTATGAATATCGATGCTGAGACTGTTGGTCGCTGGGCAGAGAAGAGGGGCATTGACTACTCTACCTTCCCTGACCTATCTCAGAAGGCAGAGGTGCGTGAGCTTATCAGACAGGAAATCGACATGGTAAATCGAAATCTAGCTGCAGATGGTGTGGTGAAACGGTTTGCTAATCTCCCAAAGGAACTTGATCCTGATGAGGCTGAGCTGACACGGAGTCGGAAATTGAGAAGGTCATTTCTTGAGGAACGTTATGGCGAACTTGTTGAAGCTATCTACAGAGGAAAAGCTGAACACCTCACCGAAGTGCCAGTTAAGTACCGGGATGGCAGGGTGGGAAAGGTAGCTGTAATTACTAAAATCATGGATCTTGAAGCACCGGTGGAGGTAGCCAGGTGATTTATTTTGCTCAATATGTATGCAGTGGTATTCTGCTTGGTTTGCTCTACAGTATGGTTGCTCTAGGGCTTACCGTTGTCTACCGCTCCGGCCGCATCATTAACCTTGCCCAGGGTGAGCTGGTTATAGTAGGTGGCTTTCTCATCTGGTGGTTTATCGTCATGACGCCTCTGCCCCAATGGTGGATGGGCATAATAATAGCTTTTGCTCTTATGGGACTATTAGGTCTCGTGATAGAGCGAGCCTTCTTTAGGCCCTTAATAGGTCAGCCCATCTTCTCTCTAGTAATGATGACGATTGGCTTACTTCTTCTCCTGCGCGGAGTAGTCATAGCAACTTTTGGGGCAAAAGAGAGGCCCTTTCCCCAAATCTTCTCGGCTGAGCCAGTAGTTCTCGGCCCGTTTAGTTTTGATTCAGCTCTGTTTTGGGGTGGTATCATCGCTTTATTAATAGTCTTGGCTCTGGCGTGGTTTTTTGAGCGAACAAAATATGGGCTTAGGTTTTCGGCAGTAGCCGAAGACCACCAAGTGGCTCAATCTATGGGCATCTCGGTTAAGCAGTCAGTAGCAGTTGCCTGGGTCTTGGCGACGATACTTGGAGGTTTCGCCTCCATTGTATTTTTCAATGGCAAGATCGTGACCTTTCTAGCTTCGGAAATAGGTTTCCGGGCTTTGCCAGTTGCCTTGCTGGCTGGCTTGGAGTCAGTGCGAGGGGTTCTAGTAGCTGGGATCATAGTAGGTATCGGTGAAATGTTAGCCATGGGATACCTAAACCCGATCACTAATGGCGGCATGGCTAACATTTTTCCTTACATTGTCATGATTGTCGTTGTTTTGTTTAAACCGCAAGGTCTCTATGGCTGGAGGGTAATTGAGAGGGTCTAATTATGTTACCATGTGGGACTTTTGCTGAAAGATATGAACAGGATAAAGCTATTGTTCGGACTAAGCTCCAATGGGGCTTATTTATCGGTTTTCTAGTTCTGCTTTTTGTTTTGCCCTCGTTTTTGCCAATACGCTTTCTCGGTATGCTCAATATGACAGGAATCATACTCATAGCTGTCGTTGGGCTTCAGATTACTACTGGTTATGCTGGGCAGATAAACCTAGGGCAGGCAGCATTTCTCGGGACAGGAGCTTATATGACCGCCTTTGCAGCAACGCGTTTAGGTCTACCTTTTTGGCTGTCTATACCAATCGGGGGTATCGGTGCCTCTGCCTTTGGTACCATCTTCGGGCTACCGGCAGTTCGAGTTAAAGGATTTTATCTGGCGTTGACTACTTTGGCGGCCACGTTTGTTTTCTATTTCATGATGTTGAGGCTACCTTGGTTTGGAGGTGAGCGTGGTATAGGAGTGCCGGCTGCTAGCATCGGCGGCTTCATGCTCACGAGCCCCGAGAGCCAGTATTATCTCGTTATGGTTACCACTGTGGTAATGATTTTCTTTGCCTATGGGCTAGTGCGAAGTCGAATTGGTCGAGCTTTTACAGCTATCAGGGATAATGATAATGCAGCACAGATTTTGGGCATTAACCTCTTTTATTACAAGACATTGGCTTTCATCATCGGCACATTCTTCGCTGGCATCGCTGGCGGCCTTTGGGCTTATCAGTTCCGCTTTGTCTCATTTGAGCAGATCAGCTTATTCCAGTCTCTATGGTATATAGGGATGATTATAGTTGGTGGCATGGGGAGTATTCTTGGAGCTATTTTGGGCACTGTTCTTCTCCGCGGCGCAGAAGAGTTTATAAACTGGCTAGGCCCACTTCTGCAGCAGGCCTCTGTTGTTGGGACGGGAGTTGCATTCGCTGGTATGTATATAGTACTCGGCGGAATTATCATACTGTTCCTTATAGTCGAGCCAAAGGGTTTGACCCATCAGTGGAACAAATTCAAAGTAACCTATAGATTGTGGCCTTTTCCTTACTGATGGCTGATGTACGGAGACAGGAGGTGATGCACTATGATTTAGGCTAAGGGTATTAGAACACAGAGGATGTTGCAATGGAAAAACAAAACTGCAAAGGAGGTATGTTATGAAAGGCAAAGCAACATGGGTCTGGGTTGGTGTAGCTGCTTTGGTGATAGTGTCTTCGCTTGCTTTGAGTTGTGCACCAAAAAAGGTAGCACCAACGGAGTTTACTGAGTATGTTATTCCGACCTGCGAAGACTGGAGTGGTCCCTTTGCTGGCCAGATGGAGGCTTATTCCTGGGGTAGAAATGCGGTATTCGATTGGTGGAATGACACTGTAGGGAGGGAGAGCGGCATCAAGTTGACGCCAAAGGGCTTTGACTCTCGCTTTGATACTTCCGTTATAGCTAGCGTATGGCCAGGTTTGAAGGATGAGACCAACGCTATTGCCTACTTAGGTATGGGCGGTGCCGATGTGGCTGCTTTAAGAGAGCGATTGCCCGATGATAAAGTGCCAGGGATAGTGACCACTGCCACCTACAGCTTTGAGTGGGCGGAGGAAATGAACTGGATGATCAGATATCGCCCCACCTATATGCATGAGCTGTTTGCTCTTTTCGATTTGTTACTAAAAGAGTGGCCCGAAGGCGATTTACCAATTCGGATTGGCCACGTTTCCTTTGACAAAACTCCTGTCGGGCCAGATTGCGACAAAGGGTTGGCTGCACTGACAAAGCTGGACAAATATCGGGGGAAGCTAGAATATGTGGGTACCGTCTGGACAGAGTGGATTCCTGTGGATATCACTGAAGCCATGAGGCCTCTCATAGCCGAGGATGTCGACTTTGTCTTTTGTTCCATCAATGCGGCTCACGTGGTAGCCACATACAAGGCTTGTGAAGCTTTAGGTAAGCATATCCCTATCATCGTCAGTAGCCACATTGGTTTAATTCGTGTTGCCGAAGTACTTGGGGGGTGGGAGAAGATGGAAGGCTACTACGAAGTTGCCGGCCTGTCTGGACCACTTAATCATGATAGTAGAGCTTTTAAAGAAATTTGGATGAAGTACCATCCGGCCGAGGTCACCGATGCTGCTGCACAGTGGGGCTATGACCACATTCAAATAGGTGCCCAGGTGATGTTGCTTGGCAGGGCAGTCGAGGAAGCAGCAGCCGCTGTTGGAGCGAATAACCTCACTGGTCAAGCTATTTACGATGCTTTCCTTAGCATGGATCTAACAGAGAAAGAGTGTATGGGATATCTTAGAGGTGCCAAGTGGACAATGGAATCTCCCTGCCCAGTGGTGAACCGTATAGGTGTGCAAATTGGTACAGTGAAGGACGGCAAATATACCATGGCAACTTCAGGTTGGGTGCCATGCCCTGAGATTCCTATGTGGTAAGGTATTTAGCGTGTTAGCTCCCTGACCTAGGTCGGGGAGCTAACAGTTTGCTAGTGGTGGAGTTAATGCTGAAGCTGGACAATGTGGAAGTAAAGTATCTCGATGCTGTCTTGGCGCTCAAGGGGGTGAGCCTGGAGGTGGCTGATGGGGCAGTTTTCGCCGTCTTGGGAGGCAATGGCGCAGGCAAGACAACCCTGCTTAAGAGCATCTCCGGGATATTACATACTGACGAAGGTGAGGTTACTAGTGGGGGCATTTATTTTGACGATTACCGCCTCGATAAGCTGCCTCCGGAAGACATTGTTAAACTAGGCATTGTCCAGGTAATGGAGGGGCGGCGTGTTCTGGAGCATCTGGGAACGGAGCAGAACCTGCTGGCAGGAGCCCATTTACGCAGTGATAGGGCCGGCGTTAAGCGTGATTTGGAGAAGGTGTACAATTATTTCCCAAAGCTCAAAGCGTTAAAGAGACAAAGTGCTGGTTATCTTTCCGGTGGTGAGCAACAAATGCTAGTAGTCGGTCGGGCACTGATAGCACGCCCAAAGATTATGTTGCTGGATGAACCTTCTCTTGGGCTTGCTCCCCTGATAGCGCGTGAGATTTTCGATGTCTTTAAACGCCTTAATGAGGAGGAAAGCATTACTATACTCTTGGTGGAGCAGAATGTCAACGCGGCCCTGTCCATTGCCCGATACGGGTATGTTTTGGAGACAGGACGGGTAGTATTGAAGGGGACGAGCTCGGAGCTTCTTATCAACGAGGACGTCAAGGAATTTTACCTTGGCCTTAGCCTGTCGGGCAAACGGAGAAGCTACCACGACGTTAAGCACTACAAGCGGCGCAAGCGCTGGTTGGGGTAAAGGGCTTGTCAATCACGACTAATGCAGCTGGAGATGAAGATTAGCTCGTAGTAAGGAGGTTGTATGGAGATTTTGCTTTCAGGCAAAGTAGCTCTTGTTACTAGAGCGGCATAAAAGTGGTTGTTTCACGAATTAACTGGCGATTATTTTTACAAAAAACAATGTTGGAGGTAGTAAAATGGAAGGCAAAGTCCTTTATGAAAAGAGAGACAAAATAGCTTACGTAACAATTAATCGTCCTGAGGTCCACAACTGTATCAATCCAGAGACATCAAATCAGCTTATTGCTGTTTGGGACGAGATAAAGCGAGACCGGGATGTTAGGGTTGCGATCCTTACAGGGGCTGGCGGCGATGCCTTTTGCACCGGAGCGGATTTAAAAGAGCTGATACCTTATATTAGAGATGTGGAGTCACCAGAAGAAAGTAGAAGAAGAGCATATGAAGGCCCAGGGTGGGGTGGATTATCGGGGGGCTACGTGATATACACCCCAATCATTGCGGCCATAAATGGATACTGTATCGCCGGCGGGCACGAACTGGCGGAATTCTGCGATATTAGAGTTGCTGCGGATCACGCTATTTTTGGCCACCAAGAGATCAAGTGGGGCCTTGACCCAGGAGACGGCGGATGTTCCAGGCTTTGGAGAATCGTTGGACTCGGAAGGGCATTAGAAATTATTTTGACGGGGAAATTGTATGACGCGCAAGAAGCGTATAGGATCGGCTTTGTCAATCATGTGGTTCCACTGAAGGACCTCATGGCAAAAGCTACAGAGATTGCAGAGACGATTGCAAGCAACGGTCCTTTAGCTACCAGGGCTGCCAAGCAAGCTGTCCTCCATAGCATAGGAAGGCCATTGCATGAGGGCATTAAGTTCGAAACAGACACCTTCAATTACCTTTGCCGTTCAGAGGACTGGTTGATTGGCCAAAAAGCTTTTCTAACAGGAACGAAACCGGAGTTCAGGAGAAAGTAATCTATTCGAGACTAAATGATTCTCATGCAAAGCCCATCCGCGATCTGGATAAGAGTCAAATCTTGGTTGAGAAAGGAGATATATGCAGATAGTTGAGCGAGAAGACCGCTTTGAGACATCCTCGGGGATTTCTCTCAAGAGAGTGTATACGCGTGAGGACATTGGGGACATGGTAGCTGAGCAAGACCTCGGTGAGCCCGGTTGCTATCCATTCACAAGAGGCGCACATCCAGATATGTATCGAGAACGAAACTGGATTATTCGCGTCCTGTGCGGGGAGAGCAGCCCACGTGAGACTAATAAGAGACTCAAGCTGCTAACCTCCGCAGGGCAAACTGCTGTTGACGTTATTGGGGATACCCCCACTCTGGCAAATCTTGATTCAGACCACCCCTTAGCAGCCGCAACTATGGGGACTCAAGGTGTACCACTGTGCTGTTTACAGGATTACTTGGAAATGCTTGACGGGATTCCTATAGGGAAGATATCCGTTTCCTTCTCAGTGCCATATGCATTTGCGATAGCTGGATTGGCTTGTGTAGCTAGAGAAAACGGTATCCCTTTGGGTGAACTAAGAGGCTCCACTGTCTTGGCTCCTCTCTATGGTGACGATTGCTCCTACGCGACTCATCAGCCAATAGGAATGCGTATCAGATTGGCCACGGATACTATAGAATTTGGCACCTGGCAGATGCCGAAGTATCGCCCGTTTCTTGAGGACACCTACTACATAAGCGAAGCTGCGCTTACTCCTGTGGAAGAGGTGACACTCGGTTTGATTGAAGCCAGATTGCTTATTACTGAAGCCATGAAGCGTGGGCTTGACATCGATGAGTTTGCTCCCCGGATAGCAATATTGGTTAACGTGGGCATGGATTTCTTTGAAGAAATAGCAAAGATTCGCGCCCTGAGGAGAATCTGGGCCAGGATGATGAAAGATGAGTATCAGGCAAAGAATCCTCGCTCTTGGAGGGCTGCCATTACCGTACACACATCTGGACTATCACTCACCGCCAAGGGGCCGATTAACAATGTTACTCGAGGGGCTTATGAAGCCTTGGCAGCAATTTTGGCTGGGTGTCAAGCTATGGAAATCTCATGCTTTGATGAACCAATTAGAACCCCGAGTCCAGAGGCCGCCGTAGTAGCTTTAAGGACGCAACAGATCATTGCCTATGAAAGTGGCGTTATAAAGGTAGTAGACCCCCTTGGGGGCTCATATTTTGTGGAAGCCCTGACTAATGAATTGGAAATGAGGATTCTGGAGGCAGTTAAGGAAATAGAACTGCGGGGGAACGCCTGCGAATTGTCAGAGAAAGGGTATTTCCATGCTATCTTTGAAAATGCCACCAAAAGATATCAAGAAGCTGTAAGCACCGGGCGTAAGAAAATAGTGAAGGTTAATACATTGTGCAATCCTAGTGAGGAGGATTCTTTATTGAAAGAGTCGGTGGAAACAAAGGTCGAGGTGAACCAGGAGCAGATTGAAAAGATAAAGGAATTGAAAGCGAAACGAAACAAGATTGACGTTAAACAAGCCCTCAACGAAGTATACGAGAGAACTCAAAACAGGTCAGCAAACTTGATACCAGTAATCATGGAGGCGCTAGACAAAGGCCTCACCATGGGAGAGATTACAGGGGCAATTCGGCTATCTTACGGTGTTGCTTTTGATCATTTTGAGATGGTAAAAAGACCTTTCTAGGAGCTAAAGTTGGCTGAAGGAAAAATAAAGGAAGAAAAAATCAGGGTTGTCATGTCTATTCTCGGCTTAGACCAGCACGATTTGGCGCTTAGGTTTGTTTCCTATTTGTTGAGAGACGCCGGCATGGAGATAGTCTATTTGGGTTGCCTTCAGACTGTAGAAGCCACTGTCAACGCTGCTGCGCAGGAGGATGCTGATGTTATAGGGCTAAGCTGCCATTCATGGGAATACATTCATTATATTCCCCAGCTACTGGCTCTACTGAGGGACAGGAAGCTTGATATACCTGTCATAGTTGGAGGAGGGATATTAACAGAGCAGGATGAGGCTCAATTGAAAGAGATGGGCGTAAGTGGCGTTTTTAGAGGGGGAGCGACAGCTGAAGAGATTATTAAGCACATTGAGCAAGCGGCCGAACCTAAGCGTCTTGCCAGAGAATGACCGTCGGCACTTCACAAACCCAGCACCTTTAATACAGGACCACTAGGCATAAGTGGGATGGGCTTTAATCACATTTGCCACGGTGTCATCTACCCAGTCTTCAAACCTCCGCGCGCGGTCAAGCAGCTCCATGGTGAACGAGTAGGTCATATTGTGCTTTTCAAGATGGCTTAGCCTTAGCTCACAGACTACCCTTACCTTTTCAGCTGCAAGGGCAGCATGGACAAGCAGGCTCAAAGGTGGTTTTTCAACTACTGTTACCACCTTCCCTTTCGTTGCTCCCGACTTCTGGTTTTGTTATCTTCTTTGGCTCGCTTCACCACCCTGGTTTTGTCTCGGTCCCTGGCTGCGCTCGATTCTCTTGGTTTTCTCCCTGAAGATGGCTCGCTCACTGTTAATGGGTTTCTCATTTCGCCCGTGTTGATAAGCTACCTAAAAAAGCCAGAAATCTAATAATTGGCATTATTGAGCTTCTAATAATCTTCTTTGAGACCGGTGGAACCCGGCCTTAAGACAGCTCCATTTTACCCCCAAAAAGGAGGACAAGGGGTGTTGGGTGGGGGGGGGTTATGCCTCAAAACCGGTTTCAGGCCATTTCTCGGCTAATCTAGAACCTCGTACCACCTTCGAGACAGCTACCGCGATCCCAAGAACCTAGGACCCTAGCTACTCAACCTCAAGTTAGTCACAAATAACACAATTTGACGTGGTGCTATAAACTATAGCTAAGTCCTCAACGTGTAGTGCTGACCTTATAAACTTACGGAGTCGGTCTATTCCTTTATTTCGGGTGCGTGCCAACCCGGCTGTGCGAATCTGTCCATCACGCAGAGTAATTAAGGCCTTCACATTAAGCAGCGATTCTACTGGAAAGAGAGCCTTGCCGAGGCGCCCACCTTTGACTGCGTATCTCAGGGTGTCCAGAAGTGCTAAAGCACGCAGTTGGTTAATAGTCTCGCGAACTCTGTCTACCACCTGATTTAGACTGTATCCAGCTTCAGTGGCTTTAGCTGCAGCTATGACAACAAGACCTTGCCACATTGTAACACCTCGAGAGTCGACAACTTCAATCCGACATCCTTTCTTTTCCGCAGTCTCCTTACCTACTAATGCAGCATCGCAGACAGCACTGTGCTTGCTGGTGATATGAATGGAAACAATCTTCCCGGTTTCTTGAGCTGCCTCCTCATACACCTTGGCAAAATCCCCTGGTGATGGTGCTGCGGTAGATGGGTGAATCGGACTGGTCACCAGTTTATGATAGAATTCATCGCAATCTATATCGACTCCATCGCGATAGACTTC
>QYPU01000018.1 GCA_007280145.1 Dehalococcoidia bacterium
AACCCTCACCCGGCAAAAGCTTAACCAAAGCGTTAAACACCTCGTCAAGGACAACAACCTTAACGGGTAGATTAAACCTGTCAGCAACAAGCTCAGCATGCTCCCTGTCGCTCTTATCACTATGGCAAGGCAGGATAAGCCCCAAAATAGCTCCAGGAAAAGCATGCCGACATAGTACCGCAGCTACAGAAGAGTCAAGTCCACCGCTCAGCCCCACGACTACTCCTTTACCCCCCGCTGCTGAAACTGTATCACTAATCCACGAAATAAGCTTCTGGGCTAGTTTATCGACTGACACTTCTCTTCCGCCCTCTCATCCTTGCCAAACTCAATCTCAGGTATTATACTAGTCCCTAACATAACATTCAAAGTGATGCTTCAAAAAATGGTATTGTGTAACCCTCAAGAAGGACACTTATTCACTATGAAAAAGAATAAAGTGGGGGAGTAAAATGCTAAAGAAATTTTTGATATTAACAGGAGCTTCTTTTGTAGGATTCTTCGTCTTCGTTCTTCTACACAACCTCGTTTATGGTTTATTTATCCACTTCTGGGGTGCAGACTTCTGGAATGGCGGGGATGAGCCTTTTTTCTTTATTATGGCAATCATCGTATGTCCACTAGGCTTTCTGGTAGGAGCTGTAGGTAGCATAACCCTCAGTATCAAAAGGTTAATGGATAAGCATAAGCCAAAGGTAGATGACAACACACAAAGTTTGACTTAGCGACAACACATCCGTTAAACTCAGCAGTGCGAGCGGTAAAATGCCTATCTACGAATATTTTTGTCCGGAGTGTAATTCCAAATTCGAGCTATTACGCTCTCTAAGCCAAGCTAATGAGGATGCTTCATGCCCTAAGTGCCAGCATGCTGCCAAGCGAATCTTCTCTCGTTTCGTTTCGCATTCTAAATTTAGTGCGAGCGACTACACCGCTATGGCTAACGCAGCCAGCTCATGCAATGGTTGCGCCGCTACAAGCTGCGATAGTTGCCACCTATAGCCTGCCCCGAATACTCCTGAATAATAGCCCCCCAGTCACTTTACTTCTCTTCCTATACCCGTTGCCTTCAACACACCAAAAGCAGTACCACAAACAAACAGAGCCTCCAATACCACTGCCCCAAAGCCAAACAGGGCTGCGTCATAGAAAAATCCCCCCGGGAACAACATAATTAGATAATCCTTGGCCGGGTCAAGTATCCAGAACTCATTGGAAAAGCTGATCAAATGGAAAAGAAGAAAAAGTCGCTCAAAGCCGAATATAGCCCAAAGAGCCAAGACAACCACCAAACCCAGGGTAGCCAAGCTTCCCCAGAATAAACCTTTGACCAATTTCCGCCAGCTGCATTTCAACCACAGCAATAACACAAGACCGCAGATGACCATAAAAGTCAAAACACCTCTCTGAACCCAATAGTCCAACTGAATCAAATCCCTTACATCCTGGAGATGCACTATCTCCCGCTCATTGAACAGTTCGAACTCCTCTCCTTCCTTAACAACCGTCACCTGCACTGAGTCTGCATTCAAGTTAAAATAATCGATCAAATGCTGGGCCGCTATCCTTAGCTCCACCTCATCTATACCAGTCTTCTGACTTATATGGTATTTATCAAACCCATATTCGTAGAGCTTGATCTCACTGACTCCCCAGCGAATATTGCTAGTTATAATTAACAGGGGCAGGCAACATATAAATAGCCAGTAAACAGCAGTTCGAGTAATCTTCATTTCACTCCCTTAGAATACCTTTTTAGCAATCCTCCCTGTCATTCTGAGCAACAGCGAAGAATCTGGAGACCCCTCACTATCGCTCAGGGTAACAAGTAAACACTCCTTTAACGTTATAGTTATAGCCGATAATAGCCAGCAAGTCTTTGAGATGTCAAATTTTCCAAAACTCCTTCACAATCTCAATGATGCACTGCGGATGCATTATGCTATAATTAAGGGCGAGTCCAACCAGAAAAAGCCCAATGTTTACCCACCTTCACGTTCACACCGAGTATAGCTTGCTCGACGGTTTATGCCGCATTCCCCAGCTTATTTCCAAAGCCAAAGAATTCGGTATGAACAGCCTAGCCATCACCGACCATGGAACCATGCATGGTATCGTTGATTTCTACGTAGCAGCCAAAGAGGCAGGCATAAAGCCTATTATTGGCTGCGAAATCTATGTAGCTGAAACAAATCGCCAGAGCCGAAACGCCAATGATAAAAAGCCCTACCATCTGACCCTGCTCGCCAAAAATCAGCAAGGCTACCATAACCTGATTCAGCTAGTTACTAAAGCCCAACTCGAAGGCTTCTATTATAAGCCAAGGGTAGATAAAGAACTCTTAGCCGATTACAATGAGGGCCTTATTGCCTTCTCTGGCTGTGCCCAGGGGGAACTGCCTCGCCTCATTTTACAAGGTCGCCTTGAAGACGCTGCTGCAGCAGCACTCTGGTATAAAGAGGTCTTCAGCGATTACTACTTAGAAATCCAGAGACACCCCATTCCTGAGCTTGCTCAGATTAATCAGGGACTGCTCTCTCTGTCTTCCAAGTTGACTATCCCGCTGGTAGCTACTAACGATGTGCACTATGTAGATAAAGAAGATGCACCTACACATGAACTGCTCCTCTGTATTCAAACCAACACCTCCATCTACGATGAAAAAAGGCTAAAGATGGCTGGCGATTTCTTCTACCTCAAAAGCCCCGAGGAAATGGCAAACTTATTTGCTGACCTACCCCAGGCCTTAGCCAACACCCAGGAAATTGCCGATATGTGTCAACTGGAGCTGGAGTTTGGTAAACCTCATCTCCCCCAAGTAGACTTACCCAGAGGCAAAACTGCCGATGATTATCTAGCTGAGCTTTGCTGGCAAGGACTGAAACAACGCCACCCCTCACCTACCCCCGAAATTGAGCAGCGGCTAACGTATGAACTGGATGTCATTAACAAAACACAATTTGCTGACTATTTTCTTGTTGTCTGGGACCTCATCTCCTTCGCCAGGAAACAAAATATTCTCTTCGGCGTTCGAGGCAGCGCTGCTGCCAGCTTGGCTCTCTACTGCCTTGGCATCACCAACATCGACCCACTGGCCCATAAGCTAGTTTTCGAACGTTTCTTAAATGTGGAACGCCGTGAGATGCCAGATATCGACCTCGATTTCCAGGATGACCGCCGTGATGAAATGATCGCTTATACCACCCAAAAATACGGCGCTGACCATGTAGCTCAAATCATCACCTTCGGCACTTTAGGCGCTAGGGCTGCTCTCAGGGACGTAGGTAGAGCCCTGGGCATGCCTTACAGCGAGGTTGACAGAGTAGCCAGACTGATTCCATTCAGACCGAATATAACTCTCGACCAAGCCTTAGCAGAGAATAAAGAGCTTCACGATGTCTACCATGAAGATGCTGCAATACGACACTTGATTGATAATGCCAAGAAGCTAGAAGGAATAGCTCGCCATGCAAGCACTCATGCCGCCGGGATAGTCATATCCAGAGAGCCTTTAACTCAATATGTGCCCCTGCAACGTGCCAGCAAGGACAATCAACAAGCTACAGCCATGACCCAATTCTCCATGGAAAACATCGCTCGCCTTGGACTGCTCAAGCTGGATTTCCTGGGACTGGCTAACCTCACACTCTTAGCCGAAGCTAAAGAAATCATCGCCAGATACCATGATATCTCCATAGATTTGCAGCATATTCCACTAGACGACTCCAAAACCTTTGAATTACTCGCCTCCGGAGAAACCAGCGGTATCTTTCAATTAGAAAGCGCTGGCATGCGCCGCTACATAAAGGAACTCAAGCCGAACACATTTAATGACATTGCAGCCATGGTAGCTCTGTATCGCCCCGGACCTATGGAGCATATACCTACCTTCATCAAGGCAAAGCACGGAATTGAGCCTATACGCTATCCCCATCCTGCTCTCAAAGAACTTCTGGAGGAAACTTACGGCGTCATTGTTTACCAGGACCAGGTACTTCTTATCGTCCAAGCTTTGGCTGGTTATAGCTTAGGGCAGGCTGATATTTTCCGCAAAGCCATGGGGAAAAAAATCCCCGCGGTAATGAAGAAAGAGCGGCAAAATTTCACAAACGGTGCCAAGAAGAAAGGAATATCTGCCGAACTGGCTAATGAAATCTTCGCTCTAATTGAACCTTTCGCCGGCTATGCATTCAACAAAGCTCACAGTGTAAGCTATGCCCTCATCGCCTGTGAAACTGCCTATCTCAAAGCCAACTACCCCATCGAGTACATAACCGCTTTCCTAAACACCTACGCTGACAATTCAGATAGGCTTCGCTCAGCTATTGCCGAATGCCGCCGTCTAGGCATCCCAGTATTGCCGCCTGACATTAACAAGAGTCAAGCCGGCTTTGTTATTGAGAAGCAAGATGAGACGGCAGCCATCCGCTTCAGCCTAACAGCTATTAAGAACGTCGGGGCAGCAGCCATTGAGCCCATAATACTAGCTCGTCAGCAAGGAGACACCTTCAAATCTATTGAAGACTTTTGTCGACGTGCTGATTTGCGCAGCATTAACAAAAAGGTTATAGAGAGCTTAATTAAAGCTGGAGCCTTCGACTGTCTAGCCCCCCGCGGAGCACTTCTCCCGGCTATCGACCAAATCATATCCCTGGCTCAGCGAGAGCAACGGCTGAGAGAATCAGGCCAGGCCAGCATGTTTGACCTCTGGGGCGACACTGTGCCCCTGCCACTTCCCAACTTGAATTTGGAGAGCACCGACGCATCTCTCAAAGAGAAACTGGATTGGGAAAGAGAGCTATTAGGGGTCTATTTCTCCGAACATCCTCTTGCTTCAGTAGCCCCCAAATTGGTTAACGCTACCACTGCCCTCTGTGGTGAAATCAATACCGAAATGGTTGGAGAAATAGTGACAATCGCCGGGATGGTAACTACAACGCGCCAACTTCATACCCGAGACAGCCGCCCCTTCATTATTGCAACTCTGGAAGACCTCGATGGCAGCATCGAGGTTACCGCCTGGCCTGAAGTGTATAGCCACACTAAAGAACTGTGGCAAGAAGGCAAAATCCTTCTGGTAGAAGGCGCAGTAAAGCTAAGAGATGAACAAGTAAACATTAATTGCTACCGAGCACGCCAATACCAGCCCAGTTATGAAGAAAACCAAGAAACTCAAACAGTGACCCAGCCTCCTTTACAACGCAAACTAATAATCAACATCAACCAAAGCGATAAAGCCGAAGAAGATGAAAAACGGCTCCGTCAGGTCACAGATATCCTCAGCCGCTACCCAGGGCAAGACATCGTCCAACTAGTCATACTTACTACCGAACAGATGGTAAGCTTAGAACTGCCAAACACAACCAACTACTGCCCGGAATTAGCACAAGAAATAAATAACATACTGGGAGATAACAGCTTAAGATTAGAAGAAGCTGCGTAGGCTTCCTCCAGTACAATCACTCGCGCTAGACGATTTGATTCCATGGGGCTGGCAGCATACCTCAAAAATATCCTCATCTCGGTATCAACACTAACCAAGCAGATAGCACCTAACTTTTGCTAAATTCACAAATACACTGCTGATTTCTTAATCCGTGAGTTCAGATTCAAAAGGCTGCCCTCAAGGGTGCTAAGCTAGATTCACATATTTTTGTGTCATTGCGAGCCCTTCGCCTTTTGTCATTCTGGTGAGCCGAAGCCCTGAGTGCAGCGAAGGGGCAGCGAAGAATCTCTGGCTCAGGGTAAACTCCGCGAAGCAATCTCGCCATAACCCCTACTGTCTTTGCGAGCGAAGCGAAGCAATCTCCCAAAACCCCACCGAGATTGCCACGGCACTTCGTGCCTCGCAATAACAGGCAGGGGGTTTCCCCTGAGAATCCACGGATTAAGGTGATTTTGTAAGTCTTGAATTTTTGACATTATTATCTCTTATGCGTTATAATAATTATGAGCATATGACAATAAATATACAGAGCGAAGATAAAAATCCTGTCGGCAGGCCGACTAAGTGGCGCCGCGTGGCTTCTCTACCGCAGGTAACCTACTT